>NZ_QTPU01000010.1:0-260670 GCF_003857805.1 Burkholderia sp. Bp9099 | reverse complement strand
ATCGGATCGGGGAACGTGTCGACGACCACGTCCGCGCCGTGCGCGCGCGCCGATTTCATCGCGACGTCCATGTCGGTAACGAGGTAACCGGTGCGCTCCTCGCAGAACGGATACGGAATCGGCGTCTTGAAGCCGAACACCGAGATCGTGCCAGAAGGCGTCAGCACGAGCTGCGACATCGTCTGGCTCGGCGTCGGCGTGACCTGGAACACGCCCTGCTTCGACTTCTTGCCACCGAACGTGGCGACGAAGCTGTCGGTGAAACGGTCGAAGTCTTCGGGCGCCACGCACACGTGCGTCGTGTCGTACTGCGGGCCGACCGTCACGTTCGGGAAACGGGCGCCGGCGAGCAAGCGCGCCGCCGCAGTCGGTTGGGTGGCATCGGCATGGGACGGTGCGGCTGCCAGCATTGCGCCGAGCACGGCCGTCGCTGCGACCGTCATTCGCAGCACTTGTCGCAACTTCAGTGCGTTCATTGAGTTCTCCTTGAATAAAAAGTGGCGAGCGCGGCCGAACGCCGCGCCCGCGTTCAGCGTGACGCCGGCCCTGCGTCGGGCCGACCGGATCGATAGCTGAGGAAGCACAGCACCGCGAGCGGCAGCGCGAGCGCCCAGAACGCGGCGAACACGTAGGCCGTCGCCCCCGCGCCCGCGCCGAGCGCGAACCCCACGACCGGCGGCAGCGTGCGCCGCAGCCGTGCCCGTGCGGCGTCCCGTTCGGCCGGCGCGGCGAGCGGCACGAGCCAGTCGAACGCGTCGATTACCGCCTGCTTGACGTTGCCCGTCATCACCGTGTTGGCGACGACCGAACGGGCCGTCAGCCGGCCGTGCGCGTTCTGGACCCCCATCGCCGCGGCGCCGAGCAGGCCGCACAGGATCGTGCGCGGCGCGTCGGCGTCCGCGATCGGCGACGCCATCACGCCGGCCAGCATGAAGCCGGTCAGCAGCACGGCCTGCAGCGCATACAGCGAACGCGCGCGCACGCCGTGGCCGAGCGCACGCACCCGATGGTCGAGCACGCGCGCGCCGACGATACCGGCGATGAAGGCCGGAAACGCGAGCCACTTGATCACGAGCCCTTGCCCGACGCCGGCCAGCCCCGAGCCGATCAGGATGAAGTTGCCGGTGACGTGCGCGGTGAACAGGCCGAACAGCGCGACGAAGCCGAGCGTGTCGACGTAGCCCGCGATCGACGCGAGAAACACGTCCTCGCCGCGCACGTGGTCAGGCGCCGCGGCCGCGATTACCGGCTGCGATGGCATGACCCAGCTTCCTGAATGGTTGCAGCCGCGCTCGCGCGAGATCCGATAACCCATGTAGCACTCCGGTTACGCCGACAGGCTCGGCTTGCTGACTGGCATCCGGCCATGCGGCGGTTCGAGAGCAAGACTAGTGAAGGCCGGCCTTAATGTCATGGCGCGCGCCTGAATTTATCTAAATCCAAGGCGCGCGTCGGGCCGGGGCGCCTGACAGGCTCGAGGCGGCATAGTGCTCCCGCTGCGATGAAAACCGTGCCGCGCGCGGCATGTAGCGGGGCAATCGTGTTATTTCCCTAGTCGCTGATGAGGCCGTTGGCGCCGTCCCCGCGCATCAACCGTTGAGCAATGAGGTGGACGATGGTCGGGCCCCGCAGGCGTTGTTCGATGCGTTACTGCGCGATGCACTGGCCGGTCAACAGCCAATTGCTGGTTTTATCATCAGCGAAGTAGGTCGAACCATGCCTCAAAATTGATGGACTATCCCAGAGCTCACAACCGGCAGCCTTCACCCGTCCGTCCGTTGATCCACGCGTAAAAATCTTGATGGCCGTATCACCAGCCTTCAGGTGAAGGCGAGGTGTCCCGTCAGCGATATCGACGTGGGTTAGCCTGGTTACGTTTAGTTGAGTCGGCCTCAAGCGCGCTGCCGCGAGACGATCGGCCAGCGAACCTTGGATAGCAGGGATCGCACTCAGGATCTTGTCAATCTTCACCGGGTCGGTGATCTCCGTCGTCCGGTCTGCGACTGTCACCTGATCTTCTGCTCCTGCGGAAGTAGACACTGCTATCAAGCAAAGCACGCACAGCTTTGCGTACCTCATCTTCGAGAAAGAACGCGGCGAACTGCTCAACGAACCGACAGGCGTTCCCTTCTCTTTCGATTACGCTTGGGTTCAGATGACCCGCACGTTGGAGGTAACGCACAGGCGCACGACGCGGTGATCGCCTACGTGATGGCTTATCAAAAACATTGCTGGGTAATCTCAAAGCGACGCCGGGCGGCTAGCAAGGCGATGCGCGCTCGGCACGTCCGCCGGGGCATTGCGAAATTCCGACAGATTTGCCGACACCTCGCATCAGGCGTGGCCAGCCTCGGGCTCGCGCGTGATGCTCGAACTGGTGTTCCGCCTGCTTGACCACCGCCTGTAATCCGCAGGGGTCATGCCGATAAGCTGGCCGAACGCACGCCGAAACGAAGTCTCGTCTCCATAGCCGCATTGCACCGCTACCTGCTTGATGCTGGCCCCTGGTGTTTCCAGCAGCACGCAAGCCATTTCGATTCTGACGCGAGTAATGAATCCCTTTGGCGATTCGCTGGTCAAGCTCTTCAGTCGACGATGCAGGGTTCGTTCACTAAGACCCAGTGCGCCGGCCAACGCTTCCGCAGTCAATCCGGGGCTGGCATGCCGGACGATCTGCTCGGCCTGAAGAAGGAGTGGATCGGTAGCATTGATGTATCCCCGAGGCGCGTATACCAGTTGGGGCAGCGGCATCGTGTCAGCCACAGAAATATCGGCGGCGAGGCGAGCGATGTCGGCCCCTGCTTCCCGTCTGATGACGTGCAACGCCAGATCGACCCAGGACAGCGGCCCGCCTGTCGTGACGATGCGATCCTGTTCTTCCACGGCAGTGCCCCACACCGGACGCGCTTTTGGGAACCGCTGTCTGAATGCATGGTGCAGCCACCAGGTTGTGGTGCACCGCCGGCCGTTCAACAGGCCAGCCTCGCCCAAGACGAAAGTTCCCGCACAGGCCGCGCCAACCAGCGCGCCATCGCGATGACGTGCTCGCAGCCACGCGGCCGCCTGCGCGGTCGAGGCGGACACAGGTGGCAGCCGGTCGAGACCGAGAGCCATACCGGTGACGAGCGCGACATCGCATTGCGTGAGTTCATCGAATGTAGTATCGACCGGAATCAGACGGCCTTGTGGGTCCCGCAACTCTCGCCCGTCGGCGCTCGCAATGATGGTCTCAAAGACTGCCACGGCCAGTTGCTCGTGGGCGCCGCCGCCGGGCGGTGCCTGTAATGCTTGGGTGGTCATCCAGAAGAGATCAGCAAGGCCTGTGATCGGGGACAGCAGGCTCCCTTCGACTGCAACGATTCCTATACGCACGGGGTACTCCATCAATTCGGCCTGGGTGGCGAATTCTGCATGAACAGCACCCTATCTGCCAATCGAGACATGCCCACCGGAGCTTCTTCGTACGCGACGGCCGGCGTCCGAACCTCGACGAGTCCATTCATTGCGCCACTTTGCGTCATCAATCAGGCCAGAGCGAAATTGGCAGATCAGATTTGGCCACGGAAGATATTTGCTGGCGTCTGAAGGCGGTTTACGGCTCGATGGATTGAAGCGCAGCCGAATCGTCACGGATCGAATGGACGCACGTTTAGGCAGTGCGGGCCGCATCGCATCAGAGAGTACAAGGAAAATGACCAATCGCGACAATAAGTCAGTGGACTACATCGTTGTCGGCGGAGGATCGACCGGTTGCGTTGTCGCCGCCCGCCTCAGCGAAGACGAAGGCGCAAGCGTTGTGCTGCTTGAGGAGGGGCCACGCGACCGCAGTCCATATATCCATATCCCCGGCGCCTACTACAAGACTGCACAAGGTCCGCTCCTTAAGCGCATCCCGTGGCATCCGACCGAGGGCCAAGCGCGTACGGAAATGCCGACGATGGTCCAGGCAAGCGTGCTTGGCGGCGGAAGTTCCGTGAACGCGATGATCTACATACGTGGCGTTCCGTCGGACTACGACCAATGGCGAGATTCCGGCGCGACCGGCTGGGGCTTCGATGACGTCCTGCCCTACTTCAAACGCTCGGAAGACAACGAGCGCTTCTGCAACGACGTCCACAGCATCGGCGGCCCGCTGCGCGTGTCCGACATCCCGCATATTCATCCGTTAACCAAAGCATGGCTCAAGGCCTGCCAGCAATCCGGCCTGCCGTACAACGAAGATTTCAATAGCGGGCAGCCGGCCGGATGCGGTCTTTATCAAATTACCGCCCGCGATGGCCGTCGCAGCAGCGCTGCTGTTGCATACATTCATCCGGCATTGAATCGACCCAACCTGACAGTCTGTACCGGCGTGCGTGTCACGAGAATACTCATCGAAAACGGCCGTGCCGTTGGTGTCGAATTCCTGCGGAACGGACAAATCGATCAGATGCGAGCAAATCGCGAAGTCGTCGTTTCGGCAGGCGCGCTCGGTACCCCGAAGCTGCTGATGCTGTCCGGGATCGGGCCATCCGCCGAGTTGCAAAGGCACGGAATTGCCGTCGAGCAGGACCTCCCAGGCGTGGGCAGGAATCTTCAGGACCACATTGAAATTTCGCTTGTCTACCAGTTGAACGGACCCTATAGCTATGACAAATACAAGAAGCCGCACTGGAAAGCGCTTGCCGGCCTGAACTATCTTTTGTTCAGAAACGGGCCGGCCGTGTCCAACTTGATCGAGGGCGGCGCGTTCTGGTGGGGCGACAAGGAAGCATCAACGCCTGACATTCAATATTTTCTCGTTGTCGGCGCCGGGATCGAGGAAGGCGTCGACAGTGTGCCGGGAGGCAACGGCTGCACCATCAATCTCGGACAGATTCGTCCTCGCTCACGCGGCTTCGTCGAGCTGTCGAGCCCCAATCCAATGGATGTTCCTCGAGTCTTCCCCGAGTACTTCAGCGATCCGTATGACCTCGAGGCGGTGGTCGACGGTTGCGAAAAGGCTATCGACATCATGGGACAGTCCGCTATCAGAAAGTACATCGCACAACGAATCGTACCGGGTAAACAGGCAGCAAGTCGCGACGAATTGAGGAAATTTGTCCAGCAGGACGCGCACGCAGCGCTTCACCCGTGCGGGACTTGCCGTATGGGCACCGACAGCGATTCAGTCGTTGACCCTTCGCTACGCGTACACGGTATCGATGGACTGAGAGTGGCCGATGCTTCCATCATGCCGAACATCATTTCGGGCAATCTCAACTCCGTCTGCATCATGATCGGCGAAAAAGCAGCTGACCTCATTTTGGGTAAAGCGCCGCTGACGCGCATCAAGCATGCATCCGTACCGATAGATTCTGAGCCGTCTCAAGTAGATTCGTGATCCTACGCTTGAGCAACACAATCATTCCGTTCTTGACTGGATACTTGAAAATGGCCGCACAAAGCAAAGCGAATGCGTTGATCTTTCATACCACTGTCTCGAGGTTTTCCAACCTGATCACCGACCTCGACACAATCGCCGCTATCGGGTTCGACGGTATCGAGCTGGGTGCGGACAAGCTGGAAGCGTACCTCGCCTCGGGCTACGGCCCCGAGGACCTGAAAGCGCTGCTCGAAAACATCTATGTCCCCGGAATGGGATTTCTGATCGATATCGAGCGGCAAGGCCAGCAGACATCGGCGATGTACGCGCGTGCCGATGAGTTGTTCGAATTGGCAACGCTGTCCGGCGCGCAAGGTGTGCAGGTACTGACCGGGCCGGTCGACGTTCAATCGGTCGTCGAATGGACGCAAAACGGGAGGACAGACCGTTATGCCGGCGTACTCGGCCTGCCGCATGCGCGGCAGATCGCGGCCACCGCGAAAAATCTCGCTCGTCTGGCCGACATGGCCGCCGAGCGCGGCCTAGTGCTGTACCTGGAAGCGCTGTCGTGGGCGCCTATCAACGGCATCGACAAATCGATCCAGCTGATTGATACGGCCGGCCGCGACAATGTGAAAATCGTCATCGACTACTGGCACTGCCACACGTCCGGCGTGACGCCCGACGACATCGCGAAGCTGGACTCGCGCATCATTTATGGCGTTCACGTGTGTGATTCGCTCCCTTTCCCCGGCGGAATTCCGGACGAACGGGTGCTCCGCGATGTACCGACCGGAGAAGGTGTAATCGACCTGCAGCAATGGACCGATGCAGTCAAGGCAACCGGCTATCGGGGATGGTGGAGTTGTGAGTTGTTCTGCAGAAAGCAGCAGCAACAGAACGCGGCAACCGTTGCCGCGCAGCTCAAGCGCCTGATGGCGTGCCTCGTCGCGTAACCGCCCCCGCGTGGCGGCCGTCGCGCCACTATTCAGCGGGGCGTCGCGGTCCAATCGCGGGCCGCACATCGTCCGGTTTGGTCGGTCACGCCCGTCAGTGCCTCGTTCGGCTGTGACGTTCACCGCACGCGCCGGCGCCCTCATCGAGGGGCCCTGGGTGGCGAATTTTGCATGAACAATGTCCGGTCCGCCCTCTGCAATTGTCGACAAGAGCCGTATAAATTTGGCCCATGTTTGCAATTGTCGGAGCGACTCCGTTATGCCACTCCCGTCCCGTCTGGGCCATCCGCATTACTTTCCGACGCGAAAGGGCCGCTGCCCGGTCAGTTGGTTCAGCCGAGTGCTCGCGGCCGTCGCGTTCACGGTGACATTCGCAAGCGGTCACACGATCGCGGCCGCAGCGCCGGCGGTTCGCAACATCGTGCTCGTCCATGGCGCGTTCGCCGACGGGTCGAGCTGGCAGCCGGTTATCACCAGGCTGCAGCACATGGGTTACCACGTGACGGCCGTGCAGAATCCGCTCACTTCCCTCGACGATGACGTTGCCGCGACCGAGAACGTGCTGCGCCGACAAACCGGGGACGTGCTGCTGGTAGGCCATTCGTGGGCCGGTGCGGTAATTACGCAAGCCGGCGATGCTGCCAATGTGAAGGGCCTTGTTTACCTGTCGGCACTGGTTCCGGACGACGGTGAGTCAGTCGACGACCTGCTGCACGGCCTCGACGCGCCGATGACGGGCCTGTCACCAGACGCCCGAGGACTGGTATGGCTGGACGATGCCCGCCAGTTCCAGCACGTCATGGCGGGAGATCTTCCTTTTGAACAGGTCAAGGCGCTGACCTCGACTCAACAGCCGATCGCGATCGCCTGTTTCACCGGCAAGGTGCGGCATGCGGCCTGGCATGACAAGCCCCGTTGGTATCTGCGAACGACTGGCGACAACGCGCTCAAGGAAACCGTGCAGCAGGCCATCGCCCAGCGAATCGGGGCAACGGTAACGACCATTCGCTCCAGTCACATGTCGATGCTGTCTCACCCCGACGACGTCGCGAGACTGATCGATCGGGCCGCACGAACGGTTCTGCAATAACGCCCGTCGGATTTCGAAGAAGTTTATCTCTTCATCACTGCGAGACTGAAATGAAAATCCTGCATCTCGATTCCAGCATTCTGGACGACAACTCCATCACCCGAGCGCTGTCCGCTGCCGTCGTAGCCGATTTGCGTGCGCGACACCCGTCGGCCGAAGTGACCTATCGCGATCTCGTCCGCGACGAAATTGCCCACTTGACCGGACCGATCGCTGCCGGGTTCCGCGACATCGCGACAGACGAATTCGACGACGATGCGACCCGCGAGCATCGGTTTTCAGAAACGCTGGTGATGGAGTATCTGACCAGCGACGTCATTGTCGTCGGTGCGCCGATGTACAACTTCTCGGTGCCGAGTCAACTGAAAGCATGGCTGGATCGCGTCGCGCAGGCCGGACGAACCTTCAGATACACCGAGCATGGCCCGGTGGGCCTGGCCACGGACAAATGCGTCGTCGTCGTCTCCGCCCGCGGCGGGTTTTATGCGGAAGGACCGCTGGCTCGCATGGATTTCCAGGAAAACTATCTCGAGCGTTTCTTCGGTTTCCTGGGTGTAACCGATGTCCGGTTCGTCCGTGCCGAGGGGGCATCGAAAGGTCAGCCGGTGCGGGACGAAGGTATCGCGCGCGCCAGGGCCGCCATCGCCGACGTACTCGCCAGCGTACAGGCGTCCGATGCACAGCCCGTCAAGTAACAGGAGTCCTTCATGCTGTTTGCCATCAAGGTGGATTACATCCGTCCGACGGAAGAGGTTCACGCGCACCTGGAGTCCCACAAGGCGTGGCTCGTCAAGCATGTTCAGGCGGGAAGCATTCTGTTCGCGGGGCCGCTGCAGGGAGAGGCAGCCGGTTTTTTTCTCGCCTACGCGGACCACCGGAGCGATATCGAGAAAATGATCGCCGAAGACCCGTTCGATACTCTCGGCTTGGCGACCTTCGACATCCAATGCTGCGCCCCCGCGCTGTGTGCAAGCGCCTTTCCTGCGCAATGGGCAGGAGGCGCCAGGCCGGTGTGACTTCCGCCGCGCCCGTCGGGCGGCCCTCTCGATCGCATCGACGGGTCGACGAATCCGTGCCGACGCGTTGACGCGTTCGCAGGACAAAGAGGGGCCGCCGCGATTCGCGCTGGGCCAGCACGTGTATTGCATGTGAGTGCCGCATCCAGTGCGCGTTTGCGCGCCGAACCTTCTCGGCCGTCGCTGGCCGTTCAGCCTCGATCGCCCCGGCCGCGAACCGAAAGAAGCGTCGCAGCACGCGCCAGAGCCTCGTACTCTCGATGCCGGCGCCTTCCTCCTCGAGGTTCGCGACCAGCGGTGTTACCGGGTCCCAGCGGGACGGCGTGAACGGTGGCCCACGCTGCACCAGAAACTGATCCAGCGCTGGCAGCGCCGCCTTGCCGGGCTTTCCGCCCTTGCCAATCACATGCAGCGAGTGATTCCCGTGTTCGTCGCGTCGGATGTCACCAAGCGTGGCGCCGACGAATTCGCTAGCGCGCAGACCGATCGCATAGCCGAAATCGAGCAGAAAGCGAAGGCGCTGTGCAGCCGGCGTGCCACAGCCATATGACCGTTCCCCCTCAGCGCCAGGCAAGGACAATCAGGTCGTATTGCGGCAACCGCTGCGTGTGTAAGCCGACGACAATCTCGACATGTAACCACTCAAGGAGCCTTCTCGGACGACGCTACCAGGCCACATATCGGAATAGGATACACAAATGTAATTGATTACATATTCGGTATAATCGCGGGAGCCGACAGACGTCTCGATTCCCCTCCCATTTGCGGAATGCCGATCATCGTCCTCCGGCCCCCTTCTATTCCAATTGCGCACCGTTTCCCAGCATGCCACTCCTCTCCATCGCCATTCTCCTAACGTTTCAGTGTCTAGGTGAAGGTAGTACGTATCTGCTGCATCTCTCAGTACCTGGCCCGGTGGTCGGCATGTTGCTGCTTCTGATAAGCCTGCACGCCTTCCCGCCGCTTGCGACAACACTGGAATCGACAGCCTCGAATCTGCTGCAAAATCTGTCCCTTCTCTTCGTTCCCGCCGGTGTCGGTGTGATGGCGACCGCCAATGTGGTCAAGGGAGACCTTATTCCCATCGCCATCTCGCTCGTAGTCAGTACGCTGCTCACTGTCGCGGTGACGGCCCTGACCATGCGGTGCTTGACACGAGTCATGTCGGAGCGCAACGGAAATCATGCCGGGGACATGTCATGATTGCTCAACAAAAGCTGGCCGCCCTCTGGGTCTATCTCGCAGCGTCGCCGCTCACAGGACTCACGCTGACGCTCATTGCGTATCTGTGCGCACAGGCAATCTACCGGAAGGCGCGATTTAGTCCGTTCGCCAATCCGGTACTAATCTCCATCACGCTGATCGTAACGGCCCTCGCTTCGACCGGGACGTCGTATCGAACCTATTTCGACGGAGCCCAGTTTGTTCATTTCCTGCTTGGACCCGCCACGGTCGCATTGGCGCTCCCGCTCTACCGACAATGGGCAAACCTCCGCAAGGCCGCGCTACCGCTGCTCGGTGCGCTAACGGCTGGCTCGACCACTGCGGTCGTTTCCGCATTGGTCATCGCCGACGCGTTGGGCGCTTCGCATCAAACGCTTGCATCCATCGCACCGAAATCGGCGACCACGCCGATAGCGATGGCGATTTCCGAGCGCCTCGGCGGCATCCCATCCCTCACCGCAGTGCTCGTGATCTGCACCGGCATTTTCGGCGCGGTGACCGCACGCTCGCTGCTCAACTTCTTGCGCATCTCAGCGCCGGAGGTTCGTGGATTCGCCCTCGGGGTTGCGTCGCACGGAATCGGCACCGCGCGCGCTTTCCAGGTCGACGCGACGATGGGTGCCTATGCAGGACTGGGGATGGGATTGAACGGCGTACTGACTGCGATAGTCGTGCCGGTGCTGATGCCAGTTGTCACGAACTGGCTTCACTAACGCTATCGAACGTTCGATACCATTCACCGAAGCTATCAAAACCCGTACTCGCCGCCCTCGGATATCCTCATAAATGTAATCCTTTACATTCATTTTTGCGAAGCATAGAATCCGGATCAAAGTCGTGTGCGCGTTCGAAGATGTCGTGATCGACGCGCAAGCGAGCCGGTAGCCGCGACAGCACGGCACGGTTTCATTTCAGAATTTTTCGGAGGCAACACCATGCAGGACATTCATCGCCGTCCGATCCGCACCGACTACGACTACGTGGTGATCGGCTCCGGGTCAGCGGGTAGCGTCGTGGCGGCACGGCTGGCGGAAGATGCTGGGACGCGCGTGCTGCTCATCGAAGCAGGCCCCAAAGACACAAGTACCTATATCCGGATGCCGGCAGCCCTCGGGTTCCCACTCATGGACGACAAGTTCAACTGGTACATGCACTCCGAGCCCGAACCGGGCCTGAACGACCGGAAGATCTATGAGGCACGCGGACGTGTGCTCGGCGGCTGTTCGTCAATCAACGGCATGAACTGGGTGCGCGGAAACCCATGGGACTACGACAACTGGGAGGCGATGGGCAACGACGGATGGAGCTACGCGGACGTGCTTCCGTACTTTCGCAAGGCCGAAACCTTCGACAAGGGCGCGAACGACTATCGCGGGGGCAACGGCCCGATGCACATCGAAACGTGCCGTGCCGACAATCCGCTGTATCGCGCGTTTCTCGAAGCCGGCAAGCAGGCCGGGCTGCCGCACGTGGACGACCACAACGCATACCGGCAGGAAGGTGTGCACATCACGCAGCGCAACGTGCACCGCGGCCTGCGCTGGAGCACGTCACGCGCGTATCTGCATGAAGCGCCGCCGCGCGCCAATCTCCATGTCTGGAGCATGGCGCAAGTGCTGAAGCTCGAGTTTGCGGGCAAGCGTGCGGTCGCGGTGCTGGTGCGGGTCGGGTCGGAAACGAAGCGGATCAACATTTCGCGCGAAGCGATCGTGTGCGGCGGCGCGATCCATTCGCCGCAAATTCTGATGCTGTCCGGTATCGGCAATGGTAGCGACCTGCGGCGCCTGTCGATCAATGTCGTGTCGGACCTGCCAGGCGTTGGCCAGGGCCTGAAGGATCACCTTGCCGCGCCCGTCCAATACCGCGCGACGCAGAACGTTTCGGCTGCACGGGAATTGACGACGTTCGGCAAGCTGAAACTGGGCGTTCAGTGGAAGCTGTTCAAGAAGGGGCTCGGCGCCACCAACTTCTTCGAAGTGGGCGCGTTCATTCGCACGCAGGACGACATCAAGGTGCCCAACGTGCAGTTCGAGTTCATTCCGATGCTCGGCGAATTCCAACACGGCAACGTGAAGCTCGAGAACGGTTTCCAGTACTTCTTCAGTCTGATGCGTCCGACCAGCAGCGGGCGCGTATGGATCGATAGCGCCGATCCGCTGGCCGCGCCGAAGTTCGTGTTCAATTTCCTGACGACCGAAACGGACCGGCGCGATGCGATCGCCGCAGTACGCGCGATCCGCAATGTGGTCGACCAGCAGGCTTGGGCACCACTGCGCGGCGACGAAGTCACGCCCGGCCGGCCTGTCCAGACCGACGAGCAGATCCTCGCCTATCTGCGCGAGACGGCCGGAACGAACTATCACCCGAGCTGCACATGCCGGATGGGAACCGGTGACGATGCCGTCGTCGACGCACAGGGGCGCGTGCACGGCGTCGACAACGTCCGTGTGGTCGACGCGTCGATCATGCCGGAAATCGTCAGCGGCAACCTCAACGCGCCGGTCATCATGATGGCCGAAAAGATCGCCGACAACATTCGCGGCCGCTCGGAACCGCCGGCGAGCAAGGCCGAATACTACAAAGCGGCCTAGACCCCGCTTGTCCCGCGATTGCCTCCGACAGGGCCGACCGCGTGGTCTTCAGGCCGTGAACGCGACAGTCGTTCACGGCCTTTTTTTGGGTCTGTCAGTAACAGACCGGTCACCACCAGAACGCCTTGGACACACGATGAACCAGTTCTCCATGCCGCCCGAAATCGTACGGCCTGACGATCACGACACGCGCAGCCGTGGTGCGAAAGTCGCGATTGCATTCCTGATCGGTGCCGGGCTAATCAACAATCTAGATCGCAGTGCACTGTCGGTCGCAAACCATCTTGTCGCGTCAGAACTGCAACTCTCGGCCGCGCAGATGGGTATGATGATGTCGTCATTCTCGATCGTGTATGCATTCTCTCAGTTGCCCATCGGGTTGATTCTCGACCGCTTCGGCGCACGGATCGTGTTCGGACTGGGCCTGCTGTTTTGGTCGACTGCGCAGCTCGCGTGCGGCTTCGTCCAGACTTTCCAGCAGATGCTGCTCGGACGCGCATTGCTCGGCGTCGGCGAATCACCGCACTACCCCGCATGCGCGAAGATTGTAAGCGAATGGTTCCCCGCAGAGAAGCGGGGAGGGCCAACCAGCCTCTTTCTGATCGCCGGAACTGTCGCGCCCGCGCTTGCACCACCGTTGCTGACGCTGCTGCTGATCGCTGTCGGTTGGCGGATGATGTTCGCAACGCTGGGCGTGCTGGGCATTGTGTTGGCACTGACGTGGTTTGCCGTCTACCGAAATCGGACGACCGATCGTCAGACGAGCGACATGCCAGCGCACGACGACCAGACATGCGCAACGCGCCCCGGGTTCGCCGAATGGCGCGCGCTAATGTTCCAGCGCAACACGATCGCGATGATGCTCGGCTCGGCCGGCGTGATCTACATGATCTGGTTGTATGTGTCGTGGCTACCGGCCTACCTCGAGCATGAGCAGAACGTTAGCATCGCCAAGACCGGATGGTTGGCGGCTATTCCGTATGCAGCTGGAACGCTCGGCCAGTTGAGCTGCGGTACCTTTATCGATTTTCTAACTCGCAAGGGATACAGCGTATCGCTCAGCCGCAAGATCCCGACGTGCATCGGCCTTGTGGTCGCCGCGATGTTCACGGCTGCCGCAGCGGCAGCACACACGCCAGCACTCGCGGTCGCCGCAATTTCGGGTGCGCTGTTCTCGATTTACTTCGCAAATGTCGGCACCTGGGCCATCGTCGGCGTGATGGTGCCGAGCCGACTGGTTGCCACGATGGGCAGCGTACTGACGTTTGGTGGATACCTTGGGGGATCGGCCGCGCCCGTCATCACGGGTGTGATCGTGGACCGTACGCATTCGTTCGCGAACGGCCTGCTCATCAGTGCTTGTCTGGCGATCGTGGCCGCCGCGGTGTTCGCGTTCGGCATTCGGATCAAGGACCAGATCTGACGTTGGTTGCAGTTGGCCGCGCCAGGCGACGACTGCAAGCTGGAGAGCCTCGTCGCGACGCTCTCCGGCCGATATATCTCTTAGAGCGGCATCATGGCGATGCCCGAAGTGCGCGGCCGCGTGCAGACGCCCGGGCGTTGCATGCGCGCGCAAAAGATTACGCAGGCTTTCTCCACAAATCGCTCAGCGTATAACCGGTCGGAAGTGGATCGTTCGCGTCGAGCACGTACTGATGGTAGCCGGTGATCCACGCACTACCGGTAATCATCGGGCGAACGCCCGGCTTGCCGCCAACCGACAACGTCTCCGCAATCTCGCCGATGAACTCCGTTCCGAGGATCGATTCGTGTACGAAACGCTCACCCGGCTGAATCTGCCCGCGAGCATGCATGACCGCGAGGCGCGCGCTGGTGCCTGTTCCGCACGGTGAGCGGTCGACGCGGCCGGGCGACACGATCACGCTGTTCTTTGCCCGCAGCCCGTCATCGGCGCCTCGCTGGAGCGGGCCTGCAAAGAGCGTCTGATTGATCGTGTGGATATCGGGATTTTCGGGGTGCACGGCGGGAATCTGCTCGGCGGCGGCCACCTTGATCCGTTCACCGATTTCCACCATCTGCCCTGCCTCGTCGGGTTCGATTGCGAAACCGACCGCCTGCGCATCGACCAGCACGTAGATCATCCCGCCGTACGCGACGTCCACCTTCAGCGTGCCGAGGCCAGGCACTTCGATCGGCAGGTCGAGGCCGAACACGAAACACGGCACGTTCGAGAACCTCACGTTCACGCATTTGCCGTCGCGACATTCGGCACGCACGCGCACGAGGCCGCCCGGCGCTTCGAGCGTGACGTCGGTATACGGTTCCTGCATCGGAATCATCCCGGTCTCGAGCAGCGCAGTGACCGTGCAGATCGTGTTGCTGCCCGACATCGGCACATAGTATTCGGCCTCCATGATCACGAAACCCGCATCCGCTTCCGGGTCGCACGGCGGCAGTACCAGGTTCACGCATTGCGTGACGCTACCGCGCGGCTCATGCAGCAGAAATTTGCGCAGATCGTCGGCTTGCGTCTCTAGATAGCGCATCTTTTCGAAGATCGTGTTGCCGGGCACGTCGAGCACGCCGCCGGTAATGACATCGTTACGCTCGCCGCCGGTATGGACACCGACGACGTTGACCATTCGCTTCAGTTTCATTGTTCACTCTGTGTTGGAGCCGTCTCGCCACCCGAGCCGGCCCGATCCTACCTGCCGCTGGCCGTCGCATCGCCGCGACAAAGCCGGCGAATCTCGCGCGTCAGCCCGCGTCGACGACGGTTGCGGGCAATGCCGGCGTGCGCTTGCCGAGCTTGATGAAGGTCGACTTGACCTCCGTGTACTCGAGAAGCCCGTCCAATCCGTTCTCGCGCCCCACTCCGCTTTCCTTGAAGCCCCCGAACGGCATCTGCGGTGCGGACTCCAGGTAGGTATTCACGAACACAGTACCGCTGCGCAGTTGCTGGGACACCGTAATCGCCTTGTCGATATCCTTGGTCCACAGGCCGTTGCCGAGACCGTAGTTCGTATCGTTGGCAAGCCGCACGGCTTCGTCCACGTCCTTGAACGTCGTGACCGTCAGCACCGGCCCGAAGATCTCCTCGCGGAAAATCCGCATCTCCGGCGTGACGCCGGTGAAGATCGTGGTGCCGACGAAAAAGCCCTTGTCGAGACCGTTCGCCGTCACGCGTTCACCGCCGACCGCCAGTGTCGCCCCTTCTTCCTTCCCGATCCGAATATAGTCCAGCACCTTGTTCAGGTGCTGCTCATGGATCAGCGCGCCGATATCGGAACGATCGTCGAGCGGCAAGCCGACGACGACGCGCTTCGCGCGCTCGACCAGCTTGCTCACGAACGCGTCCGCCACCGATTCCTCGATCAGCAATCGCGTCCCCGCGACGCACTCTTCGCCTTGGTTAAGGATCGTGCCGAGCAACACGCCGTCCAGCGCGGCGTCGAGATCCGCATCGGCAAACACGACGTTGGCTGCCTTGCCGCCCAGCTCGAGCGCGACATGCTTGACCGTTTCCGCAGCATTGCGCGCGATCTGCTTGCCGACCAGCGTCGAACCGGTAAACGACACCATGTCGACACCGGGGTGCTTCGACATCGCCTCGCCGACGATCGGGCCCGTGCCGGTCACGACGTTGATCACGCCGGCCGGGATACCGGCTTCCTTCGCGAGCGCCGCCACTTCGAGTGCCGTGCCGGACGTCAGTTCCGACGGCTTAATGACGGTCGTGCAGCCGGCGGCCAGCGCGAACGGCAACTTCTGGAACAACGTGACCAGCGGGAAGTTCCACGGCACGATCATGCCGACCACACCGCGCGCTTCGCGCGTGACGAGGCCGAGCTTGTCCGCACCGAGGTTGCTGAATGCGTCGCCGCCCAGTTGCCAAGCCAGCGACGCCGCATAACGGGTCAAGTCGACCGATGCCGCAATCTCCGCACGCGCGAAACGGATCGGTTTGCCGACCTCTTCGGCCTCGATGCGGGCGAGCTTCTCAGTATCTCGTTCGATCAACGCCGCCCACGCGTTCAACAACGCGGCACGGGTCGCGCCCGGCAGCCGCGACCACGATTGATCATCAAAGCGCGCGCGCGCCGCGCCAACCGCACGATCGAGGTCCGCTACGCTGCCGGCCGCATATTCGGCGAGCTTGTCGCCATGGGCGGGTGAATACCGTGCGACAGATTCCGGCGTGCTCGCGGCTTGCCATTGACCATCGATCCAAAGATCGTAACGACGTGTCATGCTAGACTCCTGTAATCGATTACCAAAAAACCAAAGAAAAACGCGTGACTCAGACCATCTGAGGCCACGTGTCCGAGAGTGTGTAGCCGGACGCCAGCGGATCGGTGGTATCCAGGCAAATCTGGTGCATGCCGGTGATCCATGCTTGTCCGGCCACACTTGTAACGACCGCGGGATAAGGCCCCTCCTGAGTTTGCCGCTCGATCGAGCCTTCGAAGCAGGTACCGATGATCGACTCATGAATCAAGATCTCGCCGGGCGTGATCTGCTTGCGGCGGTGCAACAGTGCGAGACGCGCGGACGTTGCCGTGCCGCCTGGCGACCGGTCGAGCCGCCCCGGCGAGACGATCACCGCATTGCGCGAGCGGATACCTCGGTCGGTCCGCGTGAGCGAGCCCATGAACTGGGCCTGCGTGATACCCGTCAGCGCGGTATTCATTGGGTGGATGGCCTGCAATTGCTGGCTGGCGGCACGCTTGATCAGTTCGCCCAGTTCGCTCAACTCCTTCGCCTCGTCGGCTTCGAGCCGCAGGCCCAGCATTTCCGCGTCGATCTGCACGAACGTTTCGCCGCCGTACGCGATGTCGACAGGCAATGCGCCGAAGCCCGAGACGTGGATTTCGTGCTGCTCGTAAAAAACGAACGCCGGCTGATTGACGAAGCGCACACGCGTCACCTTGCCACCCGAACACTGGCAGGTGACCTGGACGGCCCCGGCCGGCGCCTCGAGCACGAACCGGGTCTCTGGCTCCTGCATCGGCACCATCCCCGTCTCGAGCAGCACGGTCGCGACGCACATCAGGTTGGATCCGGACATCACCGGATAGTCGGTCGCGCCCGCGGTCACGAACCCGACGCGCGTCTCCGGGTGCGCGGAAGGCAGCACGATATTGAGGCTGTCGATCACCGAGCCGCGCGGCTCGGACAGACAAAGACGCCGGATGTCGTCCCGGTGGAGGCGCAGGTACTCGCGCTTGTCGAACATGGTCTCGCCCGGGACGTCCACCACACCGCCAGTTAGCACCTTGCCGACCTCGCCCTCCGCGTGGCAGTTCACGACCTGGTAGTAGTTCTTCCACCGCATCTGCTGTCTCCAGCCTAAAATGTAATCAATTACATATCAAGTCGCACAGCGCCCCCTTTCTCCCAACGCGTGCATCCTACGACCTCAGCGCGACTCGAACACACATCGATATTTTACAGAAAAGCCACACCTTTTCAGAAAAATCTCGTTTCCGACGTGTATCATAGCAGCGTCACAATGACGCGTGTGGTGGAAAGTGGTCGCCAGACGGCACCCCGCCCAGAGTCTTCGCTGCAAGTCATTGATAGCAATGATGTTATTTGGCGGGTCGAAGAGTGTCGAGGTGAATCCGCCACCGCATCAGAAAGTAATCGTTTTCTCGTCCGATCCGCAAATTTGCCCGCAGCGCACATCTGCGGACTCGCTCGCGACCCCGCTCCTCCATTTCGAGCGCATTCAACATGAACAATCCAGCGAAACAGCGGAGCCAGAAGGCTCAGAAGGTCAATGTCACGGACGTCGCCAAGGCCGCGGGCGTATCGGTCGCGACCGTGTCGCGCGCGTTCAACCTCCCTCATCTCGTGCGCGAAGAGGCGCGCGAGAAGGTGATCTCCATCGCGAGAAAGATGGGCTACACACCCAATCCGTCGGCCAAGGCACTGCGACTGCAGAAAACGCACATCATCGGCGCGGTCATTCCGACGCTCGATTATTCATTCTTTGCGCGCCTCGTCGACGGCTTCGAAGAGCGTATTACGGCAGCCGGCTACAGCGTGTTCGTGCTGACGACCGGGTTCGACAATACACGGATGTTCGACAAGGTTCGCGCACTCGTCGAGCGCGGCGCGGAAGCTCTGCTGATGGTGGGCCGCGTCGACGATCCGGCACTTCGTGCGTATTTGCTCGAGAAACAGATTCCCTGCGTGACGACGTACTCGTATACGAATGACGAGCACTTCCCGTCGATCGGCTTCGACAACTACAGCGCAACGAAACAAATGGTCGAGTTCCTTATTCGGCTCGGCCATCGACGCATGGTCATGATCGCCGGTCCGGTTCACGGTAACGACAGGCAGCAGTCGCGCATTCAGGCGTTCGAGGAAACACTGGCCGCCCACGGCATTACCCACGGATGCCACGTCATCGAGAAGAGCTACGGCTCCGCGGTTTTCCGTGGCGCCGAGGCAATGCGCCAGATCCATGGCGAATTTCCGGAAACGACCGCTGTCGTTTGCAACAGCGATACGTTTGCCCTGAGTGCAATCGCCGAATGTCGTCGTATGGGCATACGTGTCCCGGAGGATCTTTCGATTTCGGGGTTCGACAACGACGACTACGCGACCGTCTTCACGCCGGCACTCACGACGATTTCGGTGCCAGCGCGTGACATGGGCGAGCATTCGGCTCAGGCGCTGATCAGCGCGCTCGCGGATCAACGCAAGATCATGCCGGTTCGCCTCGAAACCAACCTTGTCGTGCGGGAATCCACGAGCACGGCTCGCCAGGAGCAGGCCAACAAACTCACTCAAACCGAACACGAGGGGCGATAATAAGTCCGGTCGGGCGCACGCCCGACCTCGTCTTCGCCAGTTCGCAGGAACCCGCGCTCGGCCGGGTCTCCAACTACCTCCCAGCTGACGCCGCTCGGACCAGCCCCCTCCCTCTCCCCGCAATACCGTCCGCAGCATCACCCGCCGCCTGATGCTCCTCATCAAAGCCAACTGTAATCCTTTACTTAATTTATCGATGCAAGTCGTCTTGAAGAAGATTGCTTGCGCGCTTACCTGCCCAAGCGACTCGCTCCTTCCCGCATTAACACGAGGTTTTACGGCAGTCACTCATTTCAAAATAGGGAAGACCCGCATTGATCCATAACTGTAAAGGATTACATTACAGGCCAAGCTACAGCAAAAAAGACGACCCGGCCGGACGTCATCGAAGCGGCGAATGCCCGAGGAACGGGACCCCTGTGGCCCACCTTCATCGGAGCAACCTTTACCCCCTGTGAGGAAGCGATGGATATCGAAAACAGAAGCATTGAGTTCATTCCGGAGAATGAACGCTACGGGAAGCCGAGCCGGCTCTTTACGATCTGGTTCAGCGCCAACATGCAGGTCACCACGCTTGTTGTCGGCACGCTTGGTGTTGCGGCCGGCCTGAGCGTGTTCTGGACCATCGTCGGCCTGATTCTCGGCAACCTCATCGGCACGATCTTCATGGCCGGCCACTCGGCACAGGGCCCCCACCTCGGCATTCCTCAGATGATCCAGAGCCGTGCTCAGTTCGGTGTACTGGGCGCCGGCATCCCGCTGTTCATCGTCGTCGTATCGTATGTGCTGTTCACCGCCGCCAATGGCGTCGTAATGCGCGACTCGATCAAGGCGATCTATCCGATGAGCGACAACGAAGCCATCATTCTGTTCGGCGTGCTGACGCTCATCATCAGCTACATCGGCTACGAGCTGATCCACCGGATGGGCGCGTATATGTCTGCGCTGTCCGGGCTGATCTTCGCAGCTGCCGCGTTCCTCGTGTATCAGCATCCGCTGCCGCCGCATGCTGCTGCAGCCGCAGCGAATCACGGCTACATCAACAGCGCGTTTATGCTGGTGGTCGCACAGGCTGCGTCGTGGACGCTCGGTTTCGGCCCGTATGTCGCTGACTACTCGCGCTATCTGCCGAAGAACATCTCGACCAAGCAGACGTTCTGGTACAGCTACATCGGCAACGCGCTCGGCTCGACGCTCGTGATGATTCTCGGCGCGGTGCTCGCCGCCGGCATCGCGGACGTCACGAAGGATCCGGGCACCGGTCTTGCCAGCCTGTTCGGCGGCTGGGGGCGCCCCGCGCTCGTGATCATCGTGCTGGGCGTGCTCGAGATCAACGTGCTGAACCTGTACAGCGCGTACATGTCGACCACGACGATCTTCACCGGCTTCAAGGGCATGGCACGTGTCAGCAAGTCGATGAAGTTCGTGATCATGGCGCTCATCGCCGTCCTTGCAACAGTCATCGCGATCGGCACGCAGTACAAGTTCAACGACTACTTCTCAGACATTCTCGTCGCGCAGATCTATGTATTGGTGCCGTGGAGCTCGATCAATCTCGTCGACTACTACCTGATCCGCAAAGGTCAATATAGCGTACCCGACATGTACAACGAGGACGGCATCTACGGCAAGTACAACATCAGCACGCTCGTGATCTTCATCGTCGCGGTCGCCGTACAGGTTCCATTCATGGACATGTCGTTCTATCACAGCTACTTCGCCCGCCTCATCGGCGCGGATGTCAGCTGGATCCCGAGCCTACTCGTCCCGGGCGCGCTCTACTACTTTGCCAACCGCAATCGTGGGCTGTCGCTGCTGCCGAACCGCACGTCGGCCGCGCACTGACCGGTCACCACGCAACGTCGCACTGAATCTGGACGCGCTAGCGCGCGTCCTTTTCTTCGGAACGTATTGCATCGATTCCCTCCCGTTTCCGTCATATTTTTAATGTTTATCATTAGTTATGCGAATAAATATCCGACCGATCGGGACCCACAATTTTCTACGGCAACACCAGAACGTGAGTGAGACAATGAACAAAATCCACCTGATCGCGGCCGCAACGTTGTGCACGCTTTCCGCTGCAGCCAGCGCGCAGAGCTCCGTCACGCTTTACGGCATCGTCGATACGGGCATCGCCTATGTTCACAACAGCGGCGGCCAGCATTCGCAATGGAAGATGTCTTCCGGCAACCTTTCCGGCAGCCAGTGGGGCCTCAAGGGGACGGAAGACCTCGGAGGCGGCCTGAGCGCCATTTTCACGCTCGAGAACGGCTTCGACATCGGGTCCGGGCAGCTCCAGCAGGGCAGTCGGATGTTCGGCAGGCAGGCATTCGTTGGGCTGACGAGCGCGCAGTTCGGCTCGGTAACACTCGGTCGCCAGTACGACCCGGTCAGCGACCTGCTGCAGCCGTACACCGCTGATGCGTATAGCGGCTTCTTCGCAACGCCCGGCGATGTCGACAACTACGACAGCAGCGTTAGATTCAATAACGCGGTGAAATGGACGAGCCCAGTGTGGGGCGGATTTACGGTGTCGGCGATGTACGGGTTTGGTGGTGTCGCGGGCTCCGTCGGTTCGGGGCAAACCTATTCCGGCGCGATCAGCTACAGCCAGGGTCCTCTGTCGCTCGGTGCGGGCTACCTGCGCGTCGACAACGGCAATGCGGCCGCGTCGACGCGTGGCGTATCGTCGGCCGATACGTTCTTCAACAGCTCGGTCAACGCGGCGTATGCATCGGCCCGTTCGGTCAGCATCGCGCGTGCTGGCGGCCAGTATGCGATCGGACCGATGACGGTCGGTGCGGCCTACAGCTTCTCTGAGTATTCGCCGGATGCATCGTCGACCTTCGGCCGGTCCGAAAAATATCACAACGGCTCCGTGTTCGCGAACTGGCAGGTATCGCCGATTTTTGTCGCGGTCGCCGGCTACAACTACACGAAGTCGAACGGCGATTCGTCCGCGAAGTATCATCAGGTCAACCTGGGCGTCGACTACCTGCTGAGCAAGCGCACGGATGTCTATGCGACGGTCGGCTATACCCACGCCAGCGGACAGAACGGCCTCGGCGCCGCACAGGCCGTGATCGGCTCGATCGATATCGACGCAGGGGCCAGTTCTCAGGTGATCGGCATCGTCGGCATGCGCCACAAGTTCTGATCGTTGCCGCGAACGCCGCTGCAGCAGGCCCGGATGCGCCCCGGTGTGCCGCGGCCGCGTTCGCTCCAGCCCCCCCATGAACCAAACTCGCAGGAACGACATGAACCGAATCGTGGCCATGTACGTGGCACTGACCACTACAGCCTGCATCACCTCCCCTGCTTATGCCCAGGATGCGGGCGAAGCGACGACCGTCGTGAAGCTTGGCTTCGCGTCGCCGCTCACCGGCGCGCAGGCGCATCTCGGCAAGGACAATGAAAACGGCGCCCGCCTCGCAGTGGAAGAGATCAATGCAAAGGGATTCAAGGTCGGTGGCAAGCCGGTCCGCCTCGAACTCGTGTCGGAGGACGACGCGGGCGACCCGCGCACCGGAACCGTCGTCGCCCAGCAACTCGTCGACCTCGGTGTGGTCGCAGTCGTCGGTCACATGAACTCAGGCGTCGCCATCCCCGCATCGCGCGTGTACAGCAACGCACAGATCGCGCTGCTGTCGAGCGCGTCGAATCCCGCGTATACGACGCAGGGCTACAAGACGTCGTTCCGACTGACGGCGACCGATGCGAGCCAGGGGCCCGCGCTCGCGCAATACGCGGCCGGGCGCCTGCATGCGCGCCGCGTCGTCGTCGTGGACGATGCCAGCGCGTTCGGCCAAGGGCTCGCCGACGAATTCTCGAAAAAGGCGAAGACCCTCGGGCTGGAGATCGTGAGCCGCGAGACCGTCAGCGACAAGTCGATCGATTTTCGCGCGGTGCTGACCCGCATCAAGTCGGAGCGCGCCGATGCCATCATGTTTGGCGGCATGGACGCTACGGCCGGCCCGCTTGCGAAGCAGGCGCGTACGCTCGGCCTTGCGCTGCCGATTCTCGGCGGCGACGGCATCTGTACCCCGACGATGATCAGCCTTGCAGACAAGGCCGCGGAAAATGTCGTGTGCTCAAGTGTCGGCACTCCGCTCGAAAAGCTGCCGCGCGGCGCCGCATTCGAACATGCGTACGAAGCGCGATACGGTATGCCGGTGAAGTTTCTCGCGCCGTTCTTTTACGACGCGGTCTACCTGATCGCGGACGCGATGCGGCGTAGCGGGTCGATCGATCACACTGCCGTGCTTGCCGCACTGCCGAAAGCCGACTACGTCGGCGTGACCGGACGGCTTGCCTACACCGATCGCGGCGATATCAAGGATCCTGTAGTGACGCTCTATACGGTCAAGAGCGGCAAACTCGTTCCGGTCGAGACTGTTCACATGTAGTCGACGCCGTGCCGATTTTTCGGCGCGCCTTCAACCTCGACCGCGGTTCCGGCGATCAACGCGCCACTTTCAACCCCGCAATGCCAGCTGCCAACAACAGCGCGGCGAGCAACGCAAACGACGCGGCCAGTCCAAGCGAATGCGCGAAAAACCCGACCGCCGCCGGTCCCGCCAGGTTGCCGCCATAACCGAGCGTCGTCAGAGCAGTGATTGCGGCGGACGGTTCCATCGCGCGCTGGCGGCCGGCCGCCGCGAACAGCAGCGGAACGATGTTCGCGCAGCCGATGCCGGTGAGGCCGAAACCGATGATCGCGCTTACACCCGACGGTGCGGCGATTGCCACGACGAGCCCCAGCGCACCGAGGATCCCGCCCGCGACGATCATCGCTTGCGCACCGAACCGGTGGGCGAGCCCGTCGCCGAGCAACCGGCCACTCGTCATCGCAATAGCGAACACGGTGTAGCCGAATCCCGCACGCACCTGCTCGTACTGCTTGACGGCCGTGAGGAACAGCGCGCTCCAGTCGAGCATCGCGCCTTCCACCAGGAACACGCAGAGCGCAATCGCACCCATCACGGCGACGATGCCCTGCGGCAAGACGAACCGGGTGCCGCTGCCGCCGCCCGCGTCCGCCCTTAGATGTCGGCCGTAGAACGCGATCAGTGCGACCGCCACCGCCGCCACGGCGAGCGACACCGCGATCGGCGGTGCGCCGGCCGACAGCAACGCGCCGCCGGCCATCGATCCCGCGATGCCGCCAACGCTGAACAGGCCATGAAACCCCGACATCAAGCGCCGCCGCGTATCGCGTTCGACGAGCATCGCATGAATGTTCATCGTGACGTCAATCATCCCCATGCCCGCACCGAACAGCAGCAATGCTGCTGCCATCGCGCCCATCGTGGACATCAGCGCGAGCAGCGGCAATGCGATCGCAATCATTGCCGTGCCCGTGCCGATCATGCGTCGGCAACCGAAGCGCCCGACCAAGCGCTGGCACAACGGCATGCATCCAATCGACCCGATCCCGAGGCACAGCAGCAGGAATCCGAGCTTCGCGTCGTCCACGCCCAGTCGCTCCTTTGCATACGGCACGAGCGGTGCCCATGCGGCGACACTCATGCCCGCGACGAAGAAAGCGGCCCGGGTTGCTGCGATGCCGTTCCCGCCAGCCGGTTTCCGGTCGGCCGCGGCGACCGGCTCTGCATCGCCAGCGCTATACAAGTTGCACCTCGGGAACACTCGCGCCGATGACCTCGCGATACACGTCGACATAGTCGTTCGCCATGCGCCGCGCGTCGAAACGCTGCTCGAACACGCGGCGAATGGCGCTACGCGACAGCGTCTTCGATCGCTCGACCGCGTCGACGGCCTGCGCGACCGTATCGACGACATAGCCCGTCACGCCGTCGTCGATGACCTCAGGAACCGAGCCGCGGCGGAACGCGATCGTCGGCGTTCCGCACGCCATCGCCTCGATCATCACCAGCCCGAATGGCTCTGGCCAGTCGATCGGCAACAACATCGCGCGGGCATTGGACAGGAATTCGGGTTTCTGCAGCTCGTTGATCTCGCCGATGAACTCGACGTTGGCCTGCTGCAGCAACGGCGCGATCTCGCGTTCGAAGTAAGCGACGTCGGCTTTGTCGACCTTCGCCGCGATCTTCAGCGGCAAGCCTGCTTCCGTGGCGATATGGATCGCCGCATCGACACCCTTTTCCGGACAAATGCGTCCGAGGAACGCAAGATAGTCGCCGTCGCCGTTGGCTTGCGGGGTCAGCAGGCCGTTCGGAAGCCCGTGCTGGACGGTCGCCGTCCACCCCGGGTGCGGCATCGGCAGCCGCTGCGCGTCGGAGATCGATACGAGCGACGTATCGGGATGTTGTGCGAACACCGGATGGATTTCAGCTAGATCGAGTCGCCCATGCAGCGTCGTCACGAACGGTACACCAAGGTCGCCGAACAGCGAAAACGGCAGATAGTCCAGATGGAAATGGAGGATGTCGAACTCATGGGCAACGGCCCTCACCTGTTCCAGCATCAAGAAATGCGGTGCGATCGGATCGCGGATCGTCGAGTCCAGACGCAGCGCCGTGGGCCAGCATGCGCGCAGCGTCGCATCGGTGATCGAGTCACCGCTCGCGAACAGCGTCACGTCGTGACCGAGCTGGACCAGTGCATCCGTCAGGTAGGAAACGACGCGTTCGGTGCCGCCGTAAAGCTTCGGCGGCACGGCTTCATGAAGGGGGGCAATCTGTGCAATGCGCATGACAATGACGAAATTCGAGTTCAATAAAAAAGGCGCAGCGGCATGGCGGCTGCGCCAAAGAGGCTGAGAGCCTCACGCGTGAATGACTTACCCGGGCATCAATCCGTCCGGAGATGCCAATCAATCGAGTGGCGATCGATATGGACCGGCGTCGATCGGCGTACACAACACGTTCACTACGCCGATTTCGGCGAGTTCCACCTGATCGGCAAGCGGAGCCTCGCTGCGGTTCAGCAAATACACCGCGTTCGGATCGGGAAACTCTGCCACCCACACGCCGTCCGCATCGGCGTGCGCCCGCGCCAGCATGGCGGCCACCTGCGCGGCCTTGCCGAGCTTGCAGCGCAGCGCATGCAGCACTCCCGGCCGGTGCGCGAGCGAATGTGCGCCGCGTTCCGCAATCGCTCCGGCTACCGGATTCAGGATCGTGATCGATTGCGAAGACACGTGAGCAACCGCGCCGGGCAGGAATGTGCCGGTCCATTCAGGCACCTTGCCGAGTGCCGCACGCTTCTCCGCGCGCTCCGCCAGAGATGCATACGACCACAGGTGCAGGAAGCGGATCGTGCCTTCGTCGACTATCCAGTTGCCGACGAGCCGCCCGTATTCGCTGCCACGGATTGGCATACCGACGTCCCGGAACAGTGCGAAATAACCCGGCGCCCGATCGCATTCGATCACATAATCGCGAAGTTCGTGAATCATTCGTGCCCCCGATGATCAGCGGGCCGTATAGCCGCCGTCGACCGTGATCATCGAGCCGGTGACGAACGACGATTCGTCCGACGCCAGGTAGAGGATCGCCGTGGAGATTTCCTCCGGAGTCGCGTAGCGATTCACCGGTGCGCGCGCCTTCAGCGCCGCGACAAAGCCTTCCGGATCCGGCACTTCCTTCAGCATCTTTTCGTAGTAGTTGGACCACGTCACTCCCGGTGCCACGCTGTTCACGCGAATATTCTCTTCCGCGTGGTCGAGTGCCATCGCGCGGGTCAGCGCAGCGACGCCGCCCTTGGCCGCCACGTACGCGGCGCGATCGGGAATCCCTGCTACCGACACGGTCGACGCGAGGTTCACGATCGACCCGCCGCCACGCTTGACCATCTGCGGAATGGCATATTTCGATACCAGGTACACGCTCTTCAGGTTGACGTCGATCAGGCGATCCCACTCGTCCTCTTCGATCGTCACGACGCTGCCGCGCGTGCCGAGACCCGCGTTGTTCACGAGGATATCGAGGCCGTCGAAGCGATCCAGCGATGCCTGGATCATCTCCTTCACCTGCTGCGAACTCGTCACATCGACCTGGACGGGAAATGCGTCGTCGCCGATTTCCTCGGCCACCTTGCGCGCGCCGTCATAGTCGCGGTCGGCGAGCACGACCCGCGCGCCTTCCTTCACGAAACGCTCGGCCGTCGCCGCACCGATGCCAGCAGCAGCGCCTGTAACCAGCGCAATTTTTCCTTTCAGTCGCATTTCATCCTCACTCAGATCACGTGCTGAAGACGTCGCAGAATCGCGTCTTCGATGCTCAATGCTGCAAGCCACGACGTGCGCGGGTTGTCAGGCAGCGGGTTGTTTTCCAGTCGAATGACGAGCCGACCAAACGGCCCGGTCGCTTCGACCTCGTGTACGTTCTTGTCAACGCCCGGATCGGCCATCATCGTGACGACCGTGTTCTCGAAACCGATGCCAGCCAGCGCGACTGCAGCTGTTACGTTCGCGTTCTTCGGGTAAAGGCGCGCCGACTCGGCTGCACTGCCCTCGAAGATCACGGTCGGTTCGGTGATGGCGGTCAGTTCGAATTGCGCTTCGGCCGGTGACCCAACCCACGCGCGCGGCGGCTTGCGACCGATGTAGCGGACCGATTGAATGCCGCTGCCGCGGGCAGCGCTGAGGGCATCGAGACCGCCGATCGCGCCTGACACCACGGTCAATTCGGACTGGCCGCTCAACTGCGCGTCGTGAAGCTTCGCGCGCAGCGACTTTGACGACAGCGCGCCGACCGACGCAACGATCGCATCGACACCGCGCTCGAGGCAGGGTGCGACGACGTGCTCGACGGCTTGGTGGCCCGCGCATTCGACGACGACCGTCGGCTTCCACGCGAGCAGCTCATCGACGGTCGAAAACAGCTCGACGTTCAGGTCACGTTTGAGCAGTGCGGCGTCACCGTGCGGATCGAAGCCCGCGACGGGAAGATTGCCGTGCGCGCCTGCACGAAGAGATGCAACGACGCGGCGCCCCATCGCCCCCATGCCGATGACGGCAATGCGTTCCGCGTGCGAATGCGAGGCAGAAACGTGATTCATGTGCGCTCCAGAAATGAACTTACGAGCATCGCGAATACATCGGGCGCGACCTGCGGAAAGAAATGTCCACCGTCGACCTTTTCCAGTTGGCTGCGAGGGATCCGGTCCGCAAGATCGGCCGAGTTGTAGAACGGGACGATGAAATCGTCCTCCGCGCCAACGACTAGGACGTCCTGCTCCAGACGCGCCAGTTCATCGGCACGCTCGTACGCGAGCAGCATGTCGATTCGGCTCGCCACGGTCTCGACATCCATCGGTATCGCGGCATCAAAGTCGGGCGACGTGTCGGCCGCGAGATGCCGGTCATACCATTGCCCGTCGTAACCGCCGATCTTCGACAGCGCCGAATACGCGGACGGCCCGACCCGTTCCAGCAGATAGCGGCGGAACGCGAACAGATCGCGAAACCGCCGGTCCGGCTTCGCCCATCCGCCGCTCAGCACTAGCCTGTCGCAGCGGCCCGGGTGATCGAGGCCGAGCGTCTGAGCGACGAGGCTGCCGGTCGAATGACCGACGATGTGAGCTGCTCCGATCGATTCACGGTCGAGCACGTTCAGCACCGCAGCGGCAATCGCCGGAATCGTCTGCGCGGCCGGCGGCGCACTGCGGCCGACACCCGGGTGATCGAAGGTGAGCACCCGGAAATGTCGCGCCAGCAGCGGCACGACGGGCTTCCAAAACGCGCCAAGCCCGCCGAGCCCCGCGATCAGCACGACCGCGCGGCCGTCGCCCTGGCTTTCGTAATGAACGGCGTTCATCGCGCTCGCCGCAGTCACTGCTTGCCCGCACCCGTCGTGAAGACGGTGCGCGCCTCGATTTCGGCCACGTTCTCCGGCCGATCGAACGGCTCGGGGGGCTGCTCGCCCGGCTGACGCGTGCGGCCGATATCGCGGAAGAACGTCTCGAGGCCGGACGGTACGAAGAACCATGCCCAGTGCAGGTCGGTATCCCCGTCGTTGATGAACGTATGCGTGCGCAGCTTGCCGAGGAATAGCGTCGTGCCGGCGCCCAGCCGATACTCTTCGCCGTCCAGGATCGCCTTGCCCGACCCCGAGATGAAGTGCAGCACTTCCTCGTTCGCGTCGTGCGAATGCTTGCGCACGACGCCGCCCGGCGGCAACGTCTGGGTGCCCGCCGAGAACTTCACGTCCATCGGCACGAGGTGCGGCGCGACATGCACCGACGCATGGCCGTTGGCCGGCTGCGGCTGCCAGTAGCTTTCCTCGCCGTCAGGCGTCACGACCATGTACTTGCCGCCTGCTCGCGCGGCCTCCTGAATTGCGTCCTTCGTTTCCTGCGTATCTGTTGCTGCCGGATGATTCATTTGTCACCTCATCTGAAAGCGGGCTTGCTGGTCAACCATGTGGTTGCCCCGGAGAAACCCTAGTAATCGATTACATTTTCCAGGCTATTTTTCTCAACGCCAGTGCCTGCCTCACCGCTGCGGCGCACATCGATCCAGCCAAACTAACCGATGAAAGCCCAAGCGCGAGCCGATAACTGCATCGTAGCGAGATTCATAACCGATGTAAAGGATTTCATTTTTTGCCGTGTTCAGCTATGATTTTGATCAAACCGAGTGGCCGAAGCAGATCCGCTGGATAGCGCGCCAAGCCAACGTTTCCGGGCTCGACACGTACCGAGAGACGAAACCCGCGCAAACCGGGTGTTACTGAAAAAGATTTCACTTTCGACTGAGGAATACATGAACGTCTTCGCTGATACCCGCCTCGAGCATGACCTGCTTGGCGACCTCCCTGTCCCGGCCGACGCCTACTACGGCATCCATACGCTGCGCGCGATCGACAACTTTCCGATCAGCGGCGTCGCGGTCGGCAGCTATGCGGCGTTGGTACAGGCGCTCGCCGAAATCAAGGGTGCTGCCGCACTCGCCAATGCCGATCTTGGCCTCCTGTCGCGAGACAAGGCCGGCTGGATCGTCGAAGCATGCCGGGAAATCCGCGAAGGAGCGCTCCACGACCAGTTCCCGATCGACGTGATTCAAGGCGGCGCCGGCACGTCGACGAACATGAACGCGAACGAAGTTATCGCAAACCGCGCGCTGGAGCTTGCCGGGCATAGCCGCGGCGAATACGCGCTCCTGCATCCCAACGAAGACGTCAACATGAGTCAGAGCACGAACGATGTGTACCCCACGGCGATCAAGCTCGCGCTGCAACGGCTAATCGTCGAGCTGGTTTCAGCGATGGCGGAACTGCGTGCCGCTTTCGATGCGAAGGCCACGGAATTCGCGACCGTACTGAAAATGGGCCGCACTCAATTACAGGATGCGGTTCCGATGACGCTCGGGCAGGAATTCGCGTCGTACGCAGTGATGCTCGCCGAGGACGAAGCGCGACTCACCGAAGCGGCGGCCCTTCTGCGGGAAATCAATCTCGGCGCCACTGCGATCGGCACCGGCATCACCGCCCACCCGGACTATGCGGCTAGCGTGTGCCGACACCTAAGCGCGATCACCGGACTCGACTTCGTGACGGCGTCGAATCTGATCGAAGCGACCCAGGACGTGGGCGCGTTCGTGCAACTGTCGGGCGTACTGAAGCGCGTCGCGGTGAAGTTGTCGAAGGTTTGCAACGATCTGCGCCTACTGTCGTCCGGCCCGCGCGCCGGGCTCGGCGAGATCAACCTGCCGCCGCGGCAGGCTGGTTCGAGCATCATGCCGGGCAAGGTCAATCCCGTGATTCCCGAAGTCGTGAACCAGATCGCCTTTGAAGTGATCGGCAACGACATCACGATCACGCTCGCGGCGGAAGGCGGACAGCTGCAGCTCAATGCATTCGAGCCGATCATCGCTCACAGCCTGTTCAAGAGTCTGGTGCATCTGAAGGCCGGCTGCGAGACGCTGACCCGACGCTGTGTCGTCGGTATTACGGCAAACCGCGACCATCTGCTCGACAGCGTGCAACGTTCGATCGGCATCGTGACTGCACTCAATCCGTACATCGGCTATGCAAACGCAACCGAAGTCGCACGCGTTGCGCTCGAATCGGGGCGCAGCGTGTCGGAGATCGTGCTCGAGCGTGGACTGCTGAGTGCGGACGAACTGGCTGCCATTCTTCGGCCGGAAGTGCTCACGGAACCTGCAGGTCAGGTTCGCATTCAACTGATCCGCTAATCGGGTGTCCAGTCGGTGACGCGACACCAGCACGTCACCTCACATTGAACGGGTCATCATCGTGCTTGATCACTTCGTGACGCTACCGACTGGCTGGTACGGCCTGCTGGCCCACGCCATTCCACCACGCTACCTCGCTCTCGCGGGGTTCGGATTGCTGGGACTGACCGCCGCCGTGGTTGGCGTCGCGGCCTATTGCTTCTTCATGCGCGGCAAATGATGCCCCGCCCGTCGCCCATTCGCCAGGAGTTCGACTTGCCAGATTCCGCAGACGCAACGCGCATCAAAGCCATCGCATTCGATTTCGACGGCGTCATCCTGGACTCCGTTCAACTGAAAGCGGATTTGTTCATAGACTGCTACGGTGGTCGCCTCGACGAAAGCCAGAAGGCCGCGATCCTTGCCTATCAGGCGCAGCATGGCGGTATTGGCCGAGCGGAGAAATTCCGGTACTTCGAACGCAATGTCTTCGGCAGAATACCCGACGAAGCGACCATAGCGCGTCTCGCGAACCAGTACAGCATGCTGCTGATGGCGCGCGTCGGCTCGTGCCCGGAACTACCGGGGGCGCGTGCGTTCCTGGAGCGTTCAAGCACACAACTGTCATTGCATCTCGTGTCCGGGACGGCCCATCACGACCTCGTCGCGATCACTGCGCAACGCCGTCTCGATCACTATTTCGATACCATTGTCGGTTCGCCGACAGCAAAGGTCGATGCATTCGCCGATATCGTGCGTTCAGGGTGCTGGCTTCCCGACCAGGTCCTCGCCATCGGCGACTCGATGACCGAGCTTCAGGCGGCCGCGCAAATCGGCATGCCGTTCGTCGGAATCGTTGCTGCGACGGAACCGAATCCGTTTCCGCGAACGATCGCGGTGTTCCAGGATCTGGAGGCATTGAACCGCGCATGGCCGGATCTCGAACGCGCGCCCGCACCTGCCGCTAACGGCTGATCCGTACGTCGCCCCGCAAGCATCCGAGATCGTCGCGAGACAAGGCTGACTGTTCACGCGGCAGGCCGAGCACTCGCCGCTTGCGGGTGCGTGACGATGCCGGCGCAACACGGAATCAAGCAAATCAGGCCGGCCAACAGCCAGAACGCGGTCGACAATCCCACTTTATCGGCGATGAAGCCGATGCCGGCCGGGCCAACAAGATTGCCCGTATAGCCGGTCATCGTGATCGCCACGACGGCGAGCGACGGCGACATCGCGCATTGGGCCCCGGCCCGGCGAAACATGGTCGGCACGACATTCGACGCACCCAGCCCGATCGCCAGAAAGCTGGCCAGCGCAATCGGAGCGAGCGGCGCAACGATTAGAACGACCATGCCCATCGTGGCGATCGATCCGCTCCAGAACATCATCGACCGGTCGCCGGCGCGGGCGGCCAACGTGTCGCCACTCAACCGACCGACCATCATCGCGATCGAGAAAAGCATGTAGCCGAGCCCGCCCTGCGTGGCGGGAACCAGCCCTTTGCCGGAAATGAACAACGCGCCCCAGCCGAGCAGTACGCCGTCGAGGAGAAATGAAACGGCCACCAGACTCGCCAGTAACACCACGATGCCGCGCGGCACCGCAAAGAGCGGACCGCCCCGTTCCCGCGGTGTTTCGATCAGGTGGGACCGTGCAATCAGGATCCCGGCGAACATCAGTGCCGAACACAGCAGCATACTCGCGAGCACGCCTGTCCGCGCGGTCAGCAGAAAGGTCGCCAACGCCGAGCCGCCACATCCACCCATGCTGTAATGAGCATGAAACCCCGCCATCAGCGGCCGCCCTTCGACGCGCTCGACCTCGACCGCGTTGATATTCATCGCGACATCCAGCGAACCGAGCGCAGCACCGAATCCGAACAGCGCAATGCCCAACGTGACGGCGTCGTGCGCAATCGCGAGAAGCGGCAGGATCACGGCCAGCGCGACGCCACCGACGACGACGATCGGCTTGCTGCCGAACCGTGTGCCTAGTGCGCCCGTCAACATCATCGCGATCACGGAGCCTGCGCCCATACATAGCAGCAACATGCCGAGTGTCGCCTCGTCGAGGGCCGCCCGCTGTTTGACGAACGGAACGAGCGATGCCCAGCACGCTGCGCCGAATCCGGCCACGAAGAATACGACGCGTGCCGCGACTCGGGCCGTCGGTCGATATGAAGTCATGCCGTGACACGCGTGAACAGATGAATCGCGTGCGCCGTCCCGACATCGACGCCAACCTTCCGGTATCGGCGTGACGACGAGATGCGATGCAAGCACACAACCATCCCGGCGTTCATGCAGGCCGTCTCCCGGCGGCAGCGCTTACGCTGTCGAAGGCCGCCTGCAGGCGGCTTGCCTCCAATCGCCCGTCCGCTACCGCTCGCACGATTGCTTCGGCAACCTCAGCGATGCGCGGCACCGCTTTGGGCGACAGCAGCAGCAAGTCCGCGCCGGCCGCCAGCGCAGCGACAGCCACGTCGCCGAGTGCGCGATCGCCCTGGGTCGCCCGGTGATCGAGGTCACAGGTCATCACCAGTCCGGCAAAACCCAGCTCTGCGCGCAGGGTCGAAATCAGTTCGCGCGAAAGCGAAGCGGCCACCGCCGGCTGCACTGCATGGAAGCGGGCCGGCCCCATCATCACCGCATCGACACCCTCTTCGATCCCTGCTTCGAACGGCGCCCAAAGCGATCTCAAATCGGCGAGCAAAAGCGGCACGGTGGCATCGCTGGTGGCCGGGTGACCCACTAGTTGGGGATGCCCCGGAAAATGCTTGAGGGTGGTCTGTAGACCGGCGCGACGAACACCGCGTACGTACGCACGGACCATCCCCGCCGCGAGAACGGGATCGTCGGCCAGCGTCCTGCCGCTCAGCCACAGGTTGCGCCCCGTCACGACATCGGCGGTCGGTGACAGCACCAGATTGATTCCGGTTTGCGCGACACCCGTGGCCATTTCATAGCAGATATCCTCCAGCTCGCGTGGCGGCATCCGTTGAGCGTCGTCCCGGCTCGGCAACGGCGGCGTCAGCCATTGCAGCCGGTGTACGGCGGCGATGTCCGCGTCGGCCGCGAGCAGCATGTGCCCCGCACGCGCTGTCGCCTGTTCGACCGTGGTGTGCCATGCATCGAGCGTTTCGCGACGCCGGCGCTCCGTATTCATCTGGCCGGACGCATATTCGTCGCCCGTCTCGCCGAACAGCAGACTCTTTCCGCCGTTGTCGAGAAATCGGCCGATGTGGTCGTCGAGTTCGAGTGTCACGAGCACCGGAAACAACACTGCATGCGCTTGGCGCGAAAGTTCGCTCATCGTTTCGTCTCACTCGCTGTCGTGGCGGCCAGCGGCCGGTGCGCGATCCAGCTCCCGTGCGAGCGCGCGCACGCGGTCGGCCGCCTGCGCCAGCCGCGACGCGTCGAGGGCGCCACGCCTGACGGCTTCGACGATGGTGCCTGCAATGCGGTCGAGCCCGGCTTCGCTCGACACGAGCAGCAGATCAGCACCGGCATCGAGCGCGGCAACGGCCGTGGCCTCGATGCTTCTGCCTCGCAAGATGCCGGGCGCATCCAGATCGTCGGAGATAATGAGGCCGTGGAACGAGAATTCGTGACGCAACATCGAAAGCGTATCGCGCGACGTACTCGATGGATGCTCGACATCAATGGCAGGCACCAGCGCGGGCCCGGCCATGACCCCCTTGACGCCGCTGGCGATCAATGCCCGAAATACGTCGAGTGTCGGCGCCAGGTCGGCGAGCTCGCCGCCCACGATTGCCTCACCGAGCGCCGGATCGATTTCCGTGACCGGATGCCCGGGAAAATGCTTGGCGGTTGCCGCAACGCCCGCCGATTGCACGCCCTGCACGAACGCGCGGGCAATGCGCAGCACATCGGCGGCATCGGCGCCGAGATGTCGCCCGTCGAGCCACGGATTCGCGCCCGTCACGACATCGGCGATCGGCGACAAGAACAGATTGACGCCCAGTTCGCGCGCCGCGGCCGCGACCGCGGCGGATCGCTCCTCGATCGTGTCGGTGCCGGCGCGCAGTGCGTCGTCGAGCGACGGAAGCGCGGGCACGAGATCATGCAGTCGTTGTATCCCGCCGAGTTCCTGATCGACGGCCACCAGCACCCCTGTCCCCGCCCGCCGCCGGGCCGATTCGACGACGTCCCTGAACTGCGTGGCGGTCTCTTCCGTTCGGCGCTGTGCGCTCATCGCGCGTCCGACGTACTCGTCGCGCGTCTCGCCCAGCAGTACCGACACGCCGCCCTGGTCGAGATAGCGGCACACATCGTCGCTGAGCGTCAGGCCCGCGAATGCCGGCAACAGAACCGCGTAAGCGTCTCGATCGTAATCGTCCACAGCAGGAGTCCCTTGTATAAGGTGAAAATTTCGCGACGACGGCCGTCGAGCTCGTACGAATCCGCGCTATACGGTCGATATGGTCGATGCGACCAGCGGTTCTCACTTGCAAGACGCTCGGCGGATTGCATGTCGGCATGCTCTCCATAGAAAAATGTCCGGGCAAGTTCGCGAAGCGCCTTTTTGCGACGCAAAGCGAAGCAGATCGAGCGTCAGTCTGCTCATCCTCGAAATGCGCGCAGCTCGGAGCCGCCTCAATCGCCTGCGGCGAGATATCCCGGCATACCCGTTGCTCCACCAGGTAGCGTCATCGTGCGTCTCGAAACGGACAATCGCGAAATTGCGTACGTCAATTTGCCTTCCGATACTCGCCGGGCGCTCATGCATACCCAAGCACGAGCGGGAACCGGCGAAGGTCGATGTCATCTGAGGAGATTGGATTGTGAAGGCAAAAACAAGATTGCGGCGTATTTCGGCACGGGCGGTCACATCGACCGTTGCGAGCTTCTCCATGGTCGGCATGGCCGGCGCACAAACGCAAACGGTCGAGGTCGTCCATCAATGGACCTCCAGCAGCGAAGCTTATGCGCTCCAGGCGCTCAAGGACGCCTTGCAGCAGAAGGGCATCGGCTGGAAAGACAGCGCGATCGCCGGCAACGACGGCGCCAATCAACAACAGGCGTTGCAGGCGCGGCTGGCTGCCGGGAGCGCTCCGGCAGCGGCGCAGGCCCAGCCGCAGTTGCTTTTTTCGTATGCCGAACAAAACGAGCTCACGAACCTCGACAGTCTCGCGAAGGCAGGCAACTGGGACAAGCTGATCGCCCCCGAGCTGATTCCTTACGTGAAGTACAAGAACGACTGGTATGGCGTTCCGGTCAACGAACACCGCGAGAACATGTTCTGGATCAATGCCAAGATCCTGCAGAAGTACGGCGGCAAAGTCCCGACCACCTGGGATGAATTCAACGCGCTGGCCGAGCGCATACAGAAGGATGGCATCATCCCGGTCGCGCTGGGCGGCGAGGACTGGCAGGAAGCGGAGATCTTCAGCGATCTCGTCATCGGCATCGGCGGCCCCGCCTTTTACAAGAAAGCGATCATCGATCACGATCCCGCGACGATCCAGGGTCCCACCATGCTCAAGGTGTTCGATCAATTGCGCAAGATTATCAGCTTCACGGATCCGAACCGTGCCGGTCGCGACTGGAACGTCGCGACGCAAATGGTCATCGACGGCAAGGCAGCGATGCAGATCCATGCTGACTGGGCCAAGGGCGAGTTCCTTCGGGCGGGAAAAAAGCCGGGCATCGACTTCGTCTGTGCGGCGACGCCGGGAAGCGGTCACGCGTTCGTATGGGTCGTGGACACATTGACTTTCTTCAAGCAGAAGAATTCCGCTGCCGCGGCTAATCAGGCGACGCTGGCCAACCTGGCCATGAGCGCCGAAGTACAGGAGAACTTCAATCTGCGAAAAGGTTCGATCCCCGCGCGACTCGATGTGCCGCAATCGAAATTCGACGACTGCGCCAAGTTGAATTTCGCCGACCGTACTGCAGCCGCCAAATCCGGCGCTGTCGTTCCGTCGTTCATCGAGAATGCCGCATTGGAGCGTGACATTCGCGCGTCATTCGTCGATGTGATCACGCAATTCGTGAATACCCCGTCGATGACTTCCGCCACTGCCGTCAAGAAGCTGGCAACGGCAGCAAAGAACAACTGACGTCGCCGGTATTGTCCCGCTCCGTCGGGGGCGGGACCTGTCTGTCCGCTGGATTTCCCTTCAATCAAACGGCCGTTACGCGATCTCTCGAGCGCATGTCGCGCCAGTGCGCGGCTCGATACGCGTGCGCGGCGCCCGCGGGCCACCGTCATCCGGTGGATCCCCAGCGAGCGAATGCGACGGGCCGTCCAACGCCATGTTGATCACCTTGCGCAGGCATCCGACCATATCGATGTCGCGGTCGGAATCAACACGCCGTGGAACGGTCCGATTCACGCGTCCAGAACCGGTGATGGGCAGCTCAGAACTTGTGGCGCAGGCCGACGATTGCGACAATCTGCGAATTCGCTCCCGAGTTGACGTCGTAAGAGCCGATCACCGCTTGAGCGCTACCCTGGCCATTGTCGCCGCTCGCATGCTGATAGCCGGCCGTCGCATAGACGTCGGTCCGTTTGCTCAACAGATAATCGACGCCGAGATTGACCTGGTGATAGGTTGCCTTCGAATGACCGCCCGAACGCGTGTAATTGTAGCCGCCGATCACCTGGAACGTCGGCGTCGCCATCCAGCTCGCGAACACGGAACCGTTCTGGAAGTGCTGCGAACCCGCGAACGTCGACGCGCCGTCCGACGTATATCGCGTGTACGAGTACGCCGCGCCTGCCGTGACGGGCCCGACGACGTACTGTGCACCGATCCGCCCGATATCGATGCCGCGGGCAGTTGCGTACGCGGAGTTGACGGCGCTGTTGAAGAAACTGTCCGCGCTCGACGTGCCACGTGCCGACGTCCTGGCGTTGCCGTTGTCCACGTGCAGGAACCCGCCCGCCACGCTGAGCGCGCCGCCGCTGTAGGCCGCCGCGGCCGACCAGCTTTGCCCCGATCCTGTCGATCCTGCCACGCCGCCGAACGCATACATGGTCTCGACCGTGACGCCGCCCCACGATGGGCTCGTCCACTTGACCGCACTATTGAAACGCGCGCTGTCGTCGTAATTATCGATATCGCCCGGCGGCGCGAACAGGCCGCTGTATGAATCGGCGGTGATCGGCTGAACCAGATCGGTCACTGGATCGTATTGCCGCCCCAACGTGACCGCTCCGAAACGCGTGCTGCCCAGCCCGACGAATGCTTGCCGGCCGAACATGCGGCCGTCATTCTGCAACTGGCCCGAGCCGAGATCGAAGCCATTCTCGAGCTGGAAACTCGCGGACAAGCCGCCGCCGAGATCTTCGGTTCCCTTGAGCCCCCATTCGTTTCCGGACAGATTACCGGCTGACATCTTCCATTGCGACGATTGTCCGCCGCTATTGTGAATGTACGCGATGCCGGTATCGACAATACCGTAAAGCGTGATCGAGCTTTGCGCATGTGCGCCGGCCGCGTAGGCGGTAATCGACAGAGAGATCGCCGAGATGACTTTTCTTTTCATTTCACTTGTCCGTCCACGAAGTACACATCGATCAGAGCGGTACTGAGGCGTCTCCCGCGTGCCGCTCCGTTTCTTTCCCATCGTCAGGAAAACCATCCTGAACGATGGGGTACGGTGGGGAGGCCGTCATGCAGCAGCTGACCGTCACCCCTCCTGCCGTTTGACGATTGCCGCGTTTCATGTCGGGCTACGCTCCAACACGCGTTGCGTCGGACGAAACCCGCTCACTGCCTCCTCACCCGCGACGCAGTATTGAAGTCCAATAAATGCCACTCAATTTCGCAAAGACACAATTTGTGTCGCACTACGACGCACTCCCACTCACTCCATGAATATGACGTCCTCACGCCCCAGAACTGCTCAAACCCGCTCGATTCGACGCAAAAAAAACGGCACTCGTTCGAGTGCCGAATCGCTGCCCAACCTTGTGGCCCGATATCAGTCCGCTTGCTTTCCGAAGCGACGGACGCGGATATCGGCTTGTTCCTTGTGCCCCGCAAAGCCCTCCATCGCACACAGTCGCGAACAGTATTCGCCGAGCATGGCCGATGCTTCATCGGTCAGCACCCGCTGATAGGTGCAGGTCTTGATGAATTTGCCGACCCACAGCCCGCCGGTATAGCGTGCGGCCTTCGTCGTCGGCAACGTATGGTTCGTGCCGATTACCTTGTCGCCGTACGACACATTGGTACGGTCGCCGAGGAACAGCGCACCGTAGTTCGTCATGTGCTCGAGGAAATAGAGCGGATCGCGCGTCATGACCTGAACGTGCTCTGATGCGATCCGATCGGCTTCTTCGACCATTTCGTCAACGGTGTCACACAGGATGATCTCGCCATAGTCGCGCCACGCGACCGACGCGATAGCCGCTGTCGGCAACACCGCGAGCTGGCGCTCGATCTCCGCCGGCAGGCCATCCGCGAGCTTGCTGGAATTTGTCAGGAACACGACTGGCGAATTCACGCCATGCTCGGCCTGACCCAGCAGGTCGGCCGCAACGATCTCGACGTCCGACGAATCGTCGGCGATGACGAGCGTCTCCGTCGGGCCCGCGATTAGGTCGATCCCGATCTTGCCGAACAACTGGCGTTTCGCTTCGGCCACATATGCATTGCCCGGGCCGACGATCATGTCGACCGGTTCGAACTGATCCGTACCAAGCGCCAATGCTGCAATCGCCTGAACGCCGCCAACGCAGTAAATCTCATCCGCGCCCGCCAGATGCATGGCCGTGACGATTGCCGGGTGCGGTTTTCCGTCGAACGGCGGCGCCACGGCCACCACACGCTTGACACCGGCAACCTTAGCCGTGAGCACGCTCATATGAGCCGAAGCCAGCAGCGGATACTTCCCGCCCGGGATATAGCAGCCGACGGAATTCACCGGAATGTTCCGGTGCCCGAGCACCACGCCCGGCAGCGTCTCGACTTCAATGTCACGCAGTGCGTCCTTCTGCGCCAATGCAAACCGGCGAACTTGCTGCTGCGCAAACTTGATGTCCTCCAGTTCGCGTTCCGACAGGGTGGCGACACACGCGCTGATTTCCGCGTCCGTCAGACGGAAGGATGCCGGATTCCATTTGTCGAATCGCATCGAGTATTCGCGCACGGCAGCGTCTCCGTTGGCGGCGACGTCCGCGATGATCTGCTCGACCGTATCGCGCACCTGCTTCGCGATCTCGAGTTGTGCCTCCATCGGCTTGCTTTTCTTAAGATGCTGGATCACAAAAATCTCCAAGAGTGTTTCCCGACCATGCAGCGCGATGCCCGCGTTGCAACGGTGCACGATCTGAACGAGTTCGATCACACGAGCAAATTTTCGCGGGCCGAATTTGCCGACACAATTTCGCATCCGCGTCGAAGCTGACGCGACATGACGCACCGCCCTGACGCAGATGCCGGCGCACGTCGCTCCCGTCGTTTCGCCGCGTCAGCACGAACACCCGAGCGCTCTGATACCTTCTTCGCCACCGCTCCGGCCGAGGGTTTTCTAGTGCTTGACATCGTCATTTTGGGCGCGCAGCATTTCGCCAACTTATACGTATAAGTTTCATTGAATAAGGAGTGTTGTCATGACTCGAGTTCTCCATCTGTACGGCGGCTGGCCGGGGCACTACCCATATGAAGTCGCGGCATGGACGCGCGGACTGTTCGACGAACTGGGCTGGGAGGTCGAAGGTTCGACCGACATCTTCACGCTCGATCGCGATCTGTCCGCCTTCGATTTGATCGTGATCGGCTGGAACAACGCTGTCACGACGGAGACGCTGACCGCGTCGCAGGAAAAGCATCTGCTGGACGCCGTCGAGAACGGCACCGGCCTCGCCGCATGGCATGGCGCCGCCGCGGCGTTTCGCGCAAGCCTTCGCTATCACATGGTGCTCGGCGGGTCTTTCATCGAGCACCCTGCTGGCGAGGGCTATCCACATCCGTACACGGTCAACGTGATTGACCACGACCATCCGGTCACGCACGGCGTCGAAGACTTCGAGGTCCGCTCGGAGCAGTACTACATGCAGGTCGATCCGAACAACCACGTGCTGGCCGAAACGACCTTCGACGGCAAGCCGTTCCCGTGGCTGGCAGGCAATCGCAGCCCGGTCGCATGGGTCAAGCAGTGGGGGCGCGGCCGCGTGTTCTACCACTCGATCGGCCATGACGTCGGCAACCTGTCCGACATCAACGTTCGCCGCCTCACGATGCAAGGCCTGCAATGGGCCTCGCGTCCGGCTGCGTAACGGATCAGTGAAGTTCCGCGCGGGCCATCGTTGCCGCGCGCGGGTGTCCTCAAATCCTAGTCAGGATAGAAAAATGGCAAAGCTTACCGGAAGTCAAATCGTCGCCCAGACGTTGAAAAACTACGGTGTCGAATACGTCGCTGGCATTCCCGGTCACGGCATCTGGACGCTGACGGACGCGTTCCTCGAGAAGAACTCGGAGATTCGCTTCATCCAGGTGTTTCACGAGCAAAGCGCGGTGCATCTAGCCGACGGTTACTACCGCGTGTCGGGCAAGCCGATGGCGGCAGTCACCTCGATCGGCGCAGGCGCAAGCAACACGGTCATCGGGATGGCAACGGCCTTCACCGATTCGACGAGCGTCATGCTCATCACCGGCGGGCCGCCCACTCACATGCGCGGTCACGGCCTGCTTCAGGAACTCGAACGCTACGTCGACAACGATTTTCCGAAGATCGCCGAGGCCGTGTCCAAGCGCCATTGGGTGGCACAGCGCGTCGAGGAGTTGCCGTTCATCATGCATCGCGCATTCAGCTCGATGCTGACCGGCCGCCCCGGACCGGTTCACGTCGAGATTCCGATGGACACGCAGGCCGAGGCCGCGGAAGTCACGCTGCATCAGCTCGAGGAGCGCGTGCCGCTCGGCAAGGTGTATCCGGATCCCGTTGCCGTCGAAAAGGCGGCCGACGTGCTTCGGCAGGCCAAGCGCCCGGTCATGGTCATCGGCGGCGGCGTCATCACCGGCGAAGCAGCTGCGGAAGTGCTTGCGCTCGCCGAAAAGTGGCAGATTCCGGTCGTCACCACCTGGAACGGCAAGAGCGGTTTCCCCGAAGACCATGCGTTGTTCGCGGGCAGTGTCGGCCAAACCGGCACGATGTGCGGCAACAAGGTCTCGTCGAGCGCGGACGTGATCATTGCGGTCGGCTGCCGTTTCACCGACTGGTCGTCGTCGAGCTACGCGAAAGGCGTCACGTTCTCGATTCCGCCCGGCAAGCTGATTCACATCGACATCGATCCGCACGAGATCGGCAAGAACTATCCGGTCGCCGTCGGCATCGTGGCCGACGCCAAGTACGCACTCGCCCACATCGTCGAGGCGCTCGAAGGCGATTCGGCCGACCGTGGCGCATATCTGTCCGAGGTCGCTGCACACAAGGCGGAATGGGAAGCCAAGCTCGCCACGCGCCGCGATTCCGACCGCTTCCCGTTCACGTCGCAACGGCCGCTCGGCGCGCTGCGCAAGATCTTCCCGCGCGACACCATCGTGGTGGTCGGCTCGGGCAATACCCAGGGCGCGGTCAAACAGACCTTCCCGGTCTACACGCCGCGTACACACCTGACTTCCGGCGGTTTTTCGTCGATGGGCTGGGCGGTTCCCGCAGCCATCGGGGCGAAGCTCGCGAAGCCCGAGAGCCCTGTGGTATGCATTCTCGGTGACGGCGACTTCCTGATGACGTCGCAGGAAATCGCGATTTGCGTCACCAACAACCTGCCGGTGATCTTCATCGTCCAGAACAATGCCGGGTATATGTCGATTCGCGGCGGCCAGCGCAAGCAGACGAGCCGCCATATCGGTACCGAGTTCAACTATCCGGACGGACGCCCGTACTCGCCCGACTTCGAGGCAGTCGGCAAGGCGTTCGGTCTCAAGTCGTGGCGCGTCAACAGCAATGACGAACTCGAGCCGATTCTCCAGCAGGCGCTTGAAAGCAACGAGCCGTGCCTGATCGAGATTCCGACGGATCGCGACGCGGCCGGCCCGTGGGTGCCGGGCTGGTGGGATTTCCCGATTCCGGCCTATATCGACGACGAGCGACAGGAAGAATACGCACAATTCCGCAACTCAGAGCAACATCTGTAAGGTAGTCAGCGCATGAGCGATGCAACGCTTGTTCATCGTCCGGCGTCCGATCTGTCCAGCTTCGCGCCGGTTCTCCGGCGCGAAGTCCCGACGGTCGTGCCCGGTAGCGATGGAATCATTACCTGCGACGTGGTCATCGTGGGATCCGGCATGGGCGGCTCGAGTTTCGCGCAGGGCATCTCGGGTCACGGCCTCGACGTGCTCATCGTCGAGCGTGGCGATTTCCTGCCTCGTGAAATCCAGAACTGGCAGGCCGAGGCCGTATTTCGCGAAGGACGCTACCGCAACGCGGAGTCGTGGGTCGACGACGCTGGCAAGCCGTTTTCACCCGGGGTCTTCTACTACGTCGGCGGCAACACGAAGGTCTTCGGTGCCATGCTTCCACGGTTCAGGGAAGCTGATTTCGGCGCGATTCAGCACGCCGAAGGAATCTCGCCCGCGTGGCCGATCACTTACGCCGACATGGAGCCATACTACGCGGCCGCGGAGCGGCTTTACAACGTCCATGGCGCGAGCGGCCAGGATCCGACCGAACCGTGGCGCTCCGGCGACTATCCGTTTCCCGCGCTGGAACACGACCCTGCGTTGCGGCCACTCGATGCGGCCATGCGTGCGCAAGGCCTTCGTCCGTTCGTGATGCCGGCGGCCGTCAACTACGGCCGCGAACGGCCGTGCGTGCTCTGCTCGACCTGCGACGGCTATCCATGCCTCGTCGATGCGAAGGGCGATGCGGAAGTGTCCGTGCTGAGGCCGCTCGTCGGCGGCGGCGGCGCACGGCTGATGGTGCGCACCCGTATCGATCGTCTCGTCATGTCGGCCGACGGCACGCGCATCGAGGAGGCAGTCGGCGTTCGCGACGGGCAACCGGTTCGCATCCGCGCCAAGCGATTCGTCCTTGCGTGCGGCGCAGTGAACTCGGCGGCTCTTCTGCTGCAATCGGCCGATCGCACGCATCCGGCCGGCATCGGCAACCGTTCGGGCATGCTCGGCCGAAACTACATGGTTCACAACAGCACGTTCATGCTCGCCGTCGATCCGCGTCGAGCCAACGACGTGCTCTTCCAGAAAACGCTCGCGGTCAACGACTGGTATTTGCGTACCCCGCAGAACGCGTTCCCGCTCGGTAACGTGCAGATGCTCGGCAAGATCCGCGAACCGATGGTGACGGGCATGTATCCCTGGCTGCCAAAGGCCATTTCGCGCTACATGACCAACCATAGCGTCGATCTGTACCTGACCAGCGAGGATCTTCCCGATCCGGAGAACCGCATCACCGTCGACCCGCAGTCGGGTCGCATCCGCATCAGGTGGCGCGCCAACAATCTGCGTGCACACCGGGCGCTAGTGAAGAAGACGGTCGCGATGATGCGGCGGGCCGGGTATCCGTTCGTGTTGACGAAGCGCATGGGAATCGCGACCAACTCGCATCAATGCGGCACGGCCGTGATGGGCAACGACCCGCGGACGAGCGTGCTCGACACAAACTGCAAGCTTCACGACGTGGAGAACGCCTGGATCGTCGACAGTTCATGGTTCCCGTCCTCCGCGGCGGTCAACCCGGCACTTACGATCGCCGCGAACGCGCTTCGCGTGGCCAAGCAGTTCGTTGGTCACTGAAGCGAAGCTCGCCCAGACGTCGCGATACGCCGGCCGCGCTTATCTTGCTGCGGCCGGCGCCTTCGTCGTCGATCGCACCACCAGGTCCGTCGGCAGGAGCACCCTGGGCACTCTCGGCTTGCGCGAGGCAGTGCCACTGAGGAGTTCGCTGAGTAGTTGCGCGGCCTGGCGACCTTTCTCGATCAGCGGCTGATGGATGGTCGTGAGCCCTGCACCGGCTGCCTCTGGTATATCGTCGAAACCGATCACAGAGAGCCGATCGGGCACCGCCACGCCACGTTCACGCGCCGCCTGCACGAGCGCGAGTGCCATCACGTCCGACGTCGCCACCACTGCCGTGAGGCTCGTATGCTGCAGGATCTGTGTTGCCGCCCAGATGCCCGATGCACGATCGAATCCACCAGCCTCGACAATCAACAGGTCGTCAAAGTCGAGCCCCACTGCTTCGGCCGCGTGCAGATAGCCATCTATGCGGGCCCGCACAACGTGTTCCGTGGCTTCCTGGAAGCGCTGCCTGGTGACGATGCCCTTGATGCCGTCCGGACGCAACCGGTCAGCCACGATGCCGATCTTCCGGTGACCGAGCTCGATCAGGTGCCGCATCTGAACGATGGCGGATTGCAGATCGTCGATCCCGACGAACGGCACTTTGTCGATAATCGGCGCGTCCACGATCACAACCGGGATGCCCTGCCGGCGCGCGACCTCAATGACCGGATAGCGGTCCGGCAGCGAGTATGCGATCAGGCCGTCGACGAACCCACGTACCGCGAGGCTGCCGTTCTCGACGTCGCCGGCATGATTCGCCAAATCCTTCTGTAGCGGGAAAAGCGCGAGCGCAACGTTCGCGAGTTCGCTGATTTCACCGATTCCTCGCAGCAGACAGGTTGTCGCCGGATCGGCGAATGCGTAAGGCAACTCGTCCATGATCATCAGGCCGACGGCACCGACCCGCCCGGAGCGCAGGCTGCGCCCCCGTACGTTGGGCCCGGGATAGCCGAGTTTTTTCGCCACGGCGAAAATATGCTCGCGCTGCGCCTCGGATATTTCCGACGGCTTGTTGTACGCATAGGAGACCGCCGGCTGAGAGACGCCGGCGGCCAATGCGACGTCCTTCATTGATACGGCACGCTTCATCGATGGGAAGGCATCAGCCTGTGGACTGGCAATGCCGCATTTTACAGGGATACACGCCAGATCCTTCACGCATTCGATCCGGCCAGCAATGCAATCACGCTCGCATGAAGCGCTCCGCTCGACGCCGCGACGACGTCGCCGGCCGAGCGCTCGCTCAAACGTTGTCCGCACCAGTCCGTCATCCGGCCGCCGGCCGCTTCGACGATCGGGACGATCGGCAGGAAATCGTGGGGGGCGAGTCCCGATTCGACGACGAGGTCGCACCGCCCGGTGGCCAGTGCCGCGTAATTGAAGCAATCGCCGCCATATCGATGAACGGCGACACGCGCGACGAGCCGGGCGTACGCCGACTGCTCGCCGGGCGTTAACTTGTCCGGCGTCGTCGTGCACATGCGCGCCGCCGACAGTGGCACAGCCGTGCCGGCAGCGGGCTCGACGTGCGTCGCGGCATCGGTGCTGCTTGCGATCAGCCGCCGTCCGAGAGCCGGCATGTCGATCGCGCCGAGCCATGGCACACCGTCGCATAGTACGCCGATGAGCGTTCCCCATAATGGACTGCCTGTCACGAAGGCTCGCGTCCCGTCAAGCGGATCGATTACCCATCTCCGGTTCGTTGCCCCGCCCGCTCGTCCCTCGATCACGCCGAATTCTTCGCCGACGATGGAATCCAGCGGGTGCCGCGCCTGAATGTGGGTGCGTAGTGCCAGCTCGATACGCCTGTCGAGTTCGGTGACGGGCGACGCATCGCGCTTTCGCGTAATGGTGAGCGTGTCGTGCGCCACGGCACCGCACAGCGTGCGAGCCAGGTCGCAGAGATCTATCACCGTGTCCCGATAGTATTGTTCGTCGATACTCGACATCGGTCCCGCCATCGAATGTTCCTCATTCCGCTCAACGTTCATCGTCCCGAGACAGGCCGGCCGGCACACCACGATACCGACCGGCATATCAGTTCATACGACGCGTTGTTCGGTCGCCGGGTCGAAAATGAGTGCCTTGTCCGCATTGACGACGAGCTGCATCAAGTCCCCCGCGCGCCCGACACCCGGCGCGAAGCGGGCCATGATCGATTCTCCGGCGACCGACAACAGCACGAAGTTGTCGGCGCCCGTCGGCTCTACCACGTCGACCGTCGCCTGGAAGCTTGCGGAACCGACGCCTGGCGCGAGCCATTCCGGGCGAACGCCCAGTACGACTTCCCGATCGAGGTAGCATCGTTGCGCGTCGCTGAGCGAGCCCAGCGCGATCTCAAGCGTGCGCCCACTGCCGTCGCCACCGATGAAAACGGCGTGGGCGTCGCCGCCGCGCAGCACGCCCTTCAGGCAGTTCATCGCAGGCGACCCGATGAAGCGCGCGACGAACAGGTTCGCCGGGCGATCATAAACGTCTTCCGGCGTGCCGATCTGTTGCACCTCGCCGCCCCGCATGACCACGATCTTCGTTGCCAGCGTCATCGCTTCGATCTGGTCATGCGTCACATAGACCGTCGTCGTGCCGACACGCTGGTGCAGCTTCTTGATTTCCGCGCGCATTTCCGTGCGCAGTTTCGCGTCGAGATTCGACAACGGCTCGTCGAACAGGAAGATCTTGGGTTCCCGCACCATCGCGCGACCCATTGCGACGCGCTGGCGCTGCCCGCCCGACAGCTGACTGGGCTTGCGATCGAGCAACTGATCGAGTTGCAGGATCGCCGCGACCCGCTTGACCGCCTCCTCCTGCTCGGACCGTGATGCCCCCCGCACGCGCATCCCGAATGTCAGGTTCTTGCGCACCGTCATCGTCGGGTAAAGCGCATACGACTGAAACACCATCGCGATATCGCGCTTCGCCGATTCGACGTCGTTGACGACCGAGCCGTCGATGACGATCTCACCGTCGTTGACCGGTTCGAGACCCGCGATCGCGTTCAGCAATGTCGACTTCCCGCAACCGGACGGGCCGAGCAGCACGAGGAACTCGCCGTCGTCGGCATCGATATTGATTTCCTTGAGGCATGCAACGCTGCCGTAGTTTTTGCGGACATCGCGAATATGGAGAGAAGCCATGATTACCCCTTGACCGCGCCGGCCATCAAGCCGCGCACGAAATACTTGCCCGCCAGGAAATAAATGACGAGGGTTGGAAGAGCGGCCAGCAACGCACCGGCCATATGGACGTTGTACGGACGTTCGCCTGCGCTCGCGCTTACCATGTTATTCAGCGCAACCATGATGGGCGTGTTCTGACCGCTCGTGAACGACACGCCGAAGAGGAAGTCATTCCAGATCGACGTGAACTGCCAGATCACGGTGACGACGATCATCGGTACCGACAGCGGCAGGATGATGTATGCAAAAGTCGTCCAGAAACCCGCTCCGTCGACCCGCGCCGCCTTCACGAGGTCCTGTGGCACCGTCATGAAGTAGTTGCGAAAGAACATCGTCGTGAATGGCAGGCCGTAGACCGTATGAACGAGCACGAGACCCGCGAGACTCCCTGACAAGCCGAGTACGCCCAGCGTCTTCGCAAGCGGTATCAACACGGATTGATATGGCGTGAAGGTGCCGAACAGGATCACCGCGTAGACGAACTTCGATCCTCTGAAATTGAATTTCGTCAACGCGTAGCCGTTCAATGCGCCAAGAAGCGTGGACAACACGACGGCAGGCACGACGATCAGCACGGTTCGCACGTAGAACCCGTGCAGCCCCACGCAGTCGATGCCGACGCACGCGTTTTGCCATGCATCGATCCACGGCTGGACCGTGGGCGCGAGCGGAAAGGACAGAATCGACGTCGAACGGATCTCCGCCATGTCCTTGAACGAAGCGAAGACCATCACGAGCAGCGGCATCACGAAGAAGGCCGCGCTGCCGGCGAGGACCGCATAGAGCACCGTACGCGCGGCATAATGCATCGCCGTGCTCGACGGGCGTGACATGCGACGCGCATGCCGGGCCGCGTCAGAGACTGTCGTTGTGTTCACGCTTGAACTCCGAGTAGAGATACGGGACGGTAAGGACGATCACGACGAGCAGAATCATGACGGAGCTGGCGGCGCCCTGTGCGAGCTGGCCGCGACTGAACGTCAGGTTGTACATGAACGTCGTCGGCAGGTCGCTCGAGAAACCCGGCCCGCCGTTCGTCAGCGCAACGACAAGGTCGAAAGACCGCACCGCCTGGTAGATCAGAATCACTACGACGCTGAACACGGACGCGCGCAGCATCGGGATGATGATGGTCAGATAGATGCGCAAGGTGCCGGCGCCCTCCATGCGTGCCGCCTTGATGATTTCGCCGTCGATCCCACGCAGGCCCGCCAGGAAGATCGCCATCACGAAGCCCGCGGTTTGCCAGACGGCGGCGACGACAAGCGTATAAATCGCCATCTGCGGGTCGATCAGCCAGTTGACATGGACGCCGGTAATGCCAAGATCCTGCAGCAGCTTTTCCAGTCCGAGGCCAGGATTCAGGATCCACTTCCAAGCCGTGCCGGTGACGATCAACGACACCGCCATCGGATACAGATAGATCATCCGGAACGCCCCCTCGCCCCGTACTTTCTGGTCGAGGAAAATCGCGAGCAGCAACCCCATCACGAGCGAGATCAGCATGAATGCAATCGAGAACAAACCGAGGTTCGTTACCGCGACATTCCATCGATCCGAATCCCATAGCCGCGCATACTGCGCAAGACCGACGAAGTCGTAATTCGGCGCGAACTTCGAATTGGTAAACGAGATGACGATCGACCAGCCGATGAACACATAGACGGCAATCAAAAGTACGACGATACTCGGCGCCAGCGTAAGTGCCGCGGGGCTCGCGCGCAGCCGGCGTCGTCGCTGCCCGACCGCTCCGGCATGGATGCCGCCTCCTTGGGAAAAAGACATCTCGAATCTCCGTGTGGTTTCTGCTTTCATGCGCTCCCCCTCTCCTGATACGGTCACGCGATGCTTGCGGCATCACCGCGGCGCGTCATGCCCCGATGGTGCCGCTCGTTCCGTGCATGACCGTGTCGGGATCATGCGATCGGTGGCTGGAGTATTTGCCGCTAAAAACACGTGCTCAATTTCGCGGAGCACTCAAAAGAGACGCACAGTGACGCACAAAACGCAGTACACTCAATCATGCGTGAATGCAGTGCGACGGCCCATGCTTCGGATACCGCACCGACGCGCTTGAAGCCGTAACTCCTTCGGTTTCCATACGGAAAATCCCGCATGGGAATCAGCGAATCGCGACCGACCGCGTTGCGCGCCGGTTCGCCGTTCGTCGCTGGTCCCTTCGATCACTTCTTCAGAAACAACATGGATCGTCAGCACGACCTTTCAAACCTGGCCAGCAATCTGTCGCTGCTCGTGGCATCCTTCGACTCCATCGCGGATTTCTGCCGGAAGCTGAACATCAATCGTCAACAGTTCAACAAATATCTGGCGGGCCACCACGTTCCGTCGCAGAAGGTTCTTCTGAAAATCGCCAAGTTTTTTCTGATGGAGCCGGCCGACCTGTTCCGGGCTCCGCCGGAATTCCGCAGTTTTTACGAAGGACTCGAATACGAACTGCCGTTCGATTTGAAGTCCGCACCGAGCTTTCTGCGATTTCTGCCACTGATCAAGTCGTCGAGCGCCGCGCTGCAGGATTTTCTCGGGGTGTACTACCGGTACCACAACTCGTCGATCTACAAGGGGCGCATCCTGCGCTCCGTGACGTGCCTCTACGAGCGCGATTCGGTGGTGCAGTACGTTACCGTGGAGCGTTTCCCGTTACTGGACCAGGACGGCAGGGTCGGCTACTCGTTCAAATACCACGGCTTCTGTTTCCTGATGGGAGATCGGATCTTCATGATTGATTTCGAAGGGCGGCAGAAGAACGAAATGACGTTCTCGGTCTTGACGCCTCAACACCGTCGCCCGATCCGCTTCCTGTACGGCGTGGTCACCGGTGTGGCGTCGTCGTCGTTTCGCCAACCCTTTTCGACGCGCATCGCGTTGAATTTTGCCGACCGCGGGCACATGCAAAGGAAGCACCTGCGCAACGCGACGGTACTGCTGCCGTCGGACAGGTCCCTTCCTGCGGAGATCCGCGACTACATGACCGGCGATCAATCGACCGTGCTGTGGGGCGGCGAGGGCTAAGCGGTGCCCGGCGGTCCGCCTGGGCACCGCCGCTTGAACATCGGCGATCGTGCCGGCGAGGCGGCGCCCTCCTAGCCGACGTCGCGGGACACGATGGTGTGCGCCGACAACGCGATCGGCAGAAGCATCGCGGCGATCGTCAGAAGCGAAGCCGAAAGTCCCGCCACCTCGCCTATCGCGCCCAGAACGGCCGGTCCGGCAAGCATGCCGGCGTAGCCGAGTGTCGCGACGATCGGCATTGCCAGCTCAACCCGCATCTGGCGTTGCCGCGAGACGTGCAAGAAGAACAACGGGACAATGTTGGCCAAGCCGAAACCGACCGCCGCGAACAACCCGATCAGGATCATCCAGTGTCGCGCGAAAACCAGCACGACGAGCGCTGCCGCAGTTCCGACCGCCCCGGCGACGAGAATCGATCGCGCGCCGAACACGCGAGCCAGGCGATCGCCAGTCAACCTCGCGATCGTCATCGCCAGCGCGAAGGCAGCGTAGCCGTAACCCGCACTGGACTGCGGGAACGCCTTTTCGGTCACCAGAAACACACCGCTCCAGTCGAGTACGGCCCCTTCCGCCAGAAACGCTACAAAGCACAGTATTCCGATCCAGACGATATGCACCGTTGGAGGTGCGAGCCCGCGCGCTTGCGCCGCACTGGTTCGCCCGATGAAGTGCCGGCCGACGACGCGCCAAAGGCCAACCATGACCGCCAAGACGCACGCTATCGCCCCGACAGGCGAAATCCCAAGGGATAACAACGTGCTGACGCCGGCGGAACCGGCGATTGTCCCGACACTGCACCACGCGTGAAATCCTGACATGAGCGGCTCGTCGTACATACGCTGCACCACGGCAGCCTGCAGGTTCATCGCGGACTCCGTGGCTCCAATACCGAAACCGAACAGAAAGAGACATGCAGACAAGATGTCGGCACGATCGGTCGATGCGAGTCCGAACAGGCATGCGCACGTGATCGGACCGGCCAACAGGATGATCCGCCTGCATCCCAAGCGCACGACGGCTGCGCTACCGATTGGCATCGCAACAAGACTGCCTACGCCGAACCACATCAGTGCAAGCCCGAAGCCGCTATCGCTCAAGCCGATACGGGATTTCGCAAGGGGGACGAGTGGCGCCCACGCGGAAAGGACGAAACCAAACGAATAAAAGCCGGCTCTCGTCGAAAGGCGCTCCCAGACGCCACCGCGAGACCAGCCACCGACTGCGAAAGTGCTCATGAAATAGACGTGCCCTATCACGAACTCCAAAAAAAGATGACCCGACGGGCCCCTTGTCACAAAAGGCTGGCGTCGAGTCATCGCATATCAAGCCTGCAATCGTAGATTCCACGTGATAGACGGAATCATCGATGTCGACCTCAGATCTTCAGTGCCGCACTGCGTCCAAATACATTACGCATGACAAAGTAATAGACGAGCCCGAGCACGAGCCAAATGATGCCCATCTTCAACGTGGCGGCCCTCATCGCGACCATGAGTGCAACGATGACGAGAAATCCGATCGCAGGCAGAACCACGTGATTCCACGTGTCCGTCGACCTCTTCTTGATCTTGAAGTAGCCGATGACGGAAAGGTTGACCAGGATAAATGCGGAGAATGCGCCGAAATTCTGGAACAAGGCCAGGTCGTCGAGACGATCCTGAAAGACCAATGCAATGATCAGCGAGATGGACGCAACGAAAATGTTCGCCACATACGGTTGCTTCGATCTGCGGGACAGCCGGGAAAACACTTTGGGAAGTTGCCGGTCGCGTCCCATCGCGAAAATGATGCGGGCGATTGCCATTTGGCAGACGATCGTGCACGGTACGCCGAATGCCAGCGCGGTGCTGATGGACGTCATCGCGAACAGCCAGTGGCCGCCAGCGTAGCCCGAGATGTCGTAAAAGGCGCTGTCCGGTGACAGTACCTTCGCGCCAGACGCGAGGTCTGCGGCAATCCATGTCTGCAGCACGAACAGGATCGCGATGATGATCAACGATGCCATGCCGGCAAAGCTGGCCAAATGACGTTTCTCACTCTTCACTTCCTCTCCGAGCGTCGTGATCGCGTCGAAGCCCAGGAAGTTCGTCGAACCGATGAGGATCCCGGTCCCGAGCCCCGCCCATGTAAAGGTATGGACATTGAAGAGCGAACCGAACGTGAGCCGGCCATGCCCCATGCCGCTGTAAAGCGCAAAGAGACCGACGCCGACGAAAGCAGCGAGAATAACCAGCATGATTGCGAGGAATGCCTGATTCACCTTCGCGGTTACCGATATACCGACGAGATTCAGAATCGTTCCGAGGCCGACGAATCCGATCACCCAGATGGAACGGGGGATCTCCGGCACCAGGCTGTTCATCGCCACCGCGCTGACAACCGCGAGCAATCCCGGCGCGATGATGTAGTCGAGAAACACCAGCCACCCGGCCAGAAAGCCGGCAAGATCGCCGATGCCGTTTTGAGCATAGGTGTATGCCGACCCTGCTGCCGGAAATTCCTTGCTGAGTATCTGGTAACTGCGGGCCGTAAACATCATGGCCACGACACTCACGATATAAACCAGCGGCACCATACCGCCGCTCACATCCGAAATAATTCCGTAAAGTGCAAACGGCGCAATCGGAAGCATGTAGACCATGCCGTACACGATCAAATCGAGCACACTCAATTCGCGGCTCAATTTCAAAGACGATTCATTTGTTCCAGTATTTTTTTCAGGCGGAGTCGCACCAGAAAACTCTGCTGACGAAATAGCGGCCTGACTTCCAGATCCGCTCGAAATATGACTTTCCATTCCAGACATCCTTCCACTTCGTTGCTCAAAGCATGACGGGGACTCGGCCTCCAACAGTCGCGCTGAGTCGACCGTGAGGCGGAGCATTGACTTATACGTATAAGCCAAATGCTCGGCGCTTCAAATTGTGCTGTCAACGGGCTGAAGGAGAGCGTTTACCCGTAGTGGATAATCATTTTCGATTCGAGAGGCGAAGCCCGGGTGATCTGCGACACCGTATGCGCCGCAACGCGCGAAGGTGTGCGTCGGGTTGGCGCCGGTTCGACGCGCAATCTGCGTCATGCTGCGTCACTTGTCGAAGCGTCGAATATTCTCCCGATTAATCCTCATGTTCAAATCGTCTACGTGCGATTTTCCTGCCATTACGCGTCAACTCTCAAAATAGAAATTTTGAAATGAACGCGATGCACGCATTCGATGAACCGCCGACACCTATCCGCAGCCCGGCGAATGACACGTGTACGGATACAACCTGGCGGATCGCACAAGCGCGTCGTAGCCAATCTCCGCGCAACTCTCCCCCGATCAAGTGCGGCGCGCTCGGAGGGTCAAACGCTTCCTGCCGGAGGTCGAGCGCGGCAAGTCCGGGGGCGGTCGCCATGGGCCCCCTTCTGCCCCCAGATTGCGACAGTGCACGAAACGCTCGGGCGGCGTCGAACCTGTCGCGCCCCGCAATGGCAGAAATGATCGATTCGATCACATCAGGGTTAACATTGACTGTTTCACTCAATAATTCATCTAAAATGCACGCATCGATCAATTTTGTGATCTGAACGAGCAAGCCAATTGAAGGACATCGGGCGATGCATTTCTCACACACGTTGCGCCGGATGACGTGTCCAGCAACGCAATCGTGACCGCCGGCGCACAGCCTTTGCCGATGTCGACACAACCCACGGAGACGGCGATTCCGCCGCTGTCCCAGCCGCGATGGAGCAAGCATGTCAATTTCGTTCAAGGGAATCGTTCCCGCGCTGATCACGCCGATGACGGCCGACGAGAACGTCGATGAAGACGGCCTGCGCGCGCTGGTCGAGCGGCTGATCGAGGCCGGCGTGCATGGGCTGTTTGTGCTCGGCACCAATGGCGAATTCATCGCGCTGAATGAAGAAGAGAAGTTGCGCATCGCGCAGATCGCGGTCAGCCAAGCACGTTCGCGCGTGCCCGTCATCGCGGGCACCGGCGCGTATGCAACGCGTGACGTGATCGACCTGAACCGGAAGATGGCCGATGCCGGAGTCGACGCGGTGTCCGTGATCACACCGTATTTCAACGGCGCGACGCAGCCGGAACTCTACGCGCACTACAAGAAGATCGCTGAAGCGACGCCGCTGCCGGTCATGCTGTACACGATTCCAGCGAAAGCGGGCATTACGCTGACCGTCGATACGGTGCGCCGTCTTGCGGAGATTCCGAACATTCGCGGCATCAAGGACAGTGGCGGCGACTTCGACCGCCTGCTGCAACTGATCAACCTGCGGCGCGACGACTTCGCCGTCTTCACCGGCACCGATTCGATGATTCTCTGGACACTGATCGCGGGCGGCGATGGCGCGGTCGCCGCGACGACGAACGCCGTCCCGGATGTCGTGATGTCGATCTGGAACAAGTTCCAGGCCGGCGATATCGCCGGCGGACGCGCCGCACAGGAATCGCTGCGGGCGCTGCGCGATGCGTTCGCGCTGGGCACGATGCCCGTCGTGCTGAAAACCGCCGCACAGATGCTCGGGATGCCGGCCGGCCCCGCGCGATCGCCCGCCCAGCCGCTCGACGCCAGCGCCCGCGAGCGCCTCGCGCAAGCGCTCTCCCTCTACCACGACGCCGCGCGCGGCCACTGAAACAGGTCTCAGCATGACGACTCAACACCTCCAGACAGTCAAGCACATCGTCCACGGCGCCGGCAGCCTCGCCACGCTGCCCGACAAGCTCGCGCTGCTCGATACACCGGTCGAGCGGATCGCGCTGATCACGCAACCGTCGATGGAAGCGCTCGGCGTCGTCGATCGCGTGATCGAATCGCTCAACGCGAAGGACATCGACGTGCGCATCATTCGCGGCGTCGAGCCGGAACCGACCATCGGCAACGTCGAGACGGTGTTCAACGAGCAGATCGCGCCGTTCGCGCCGCAGGCGATTCTGTCGATCGGCGGCGGCAGCGTGCTCGATGCGGCGAAACTGTTCGCCGTCCGGCTCACCAACGACGAGCCGCTGCGGAACTGGCTCGGCATCGATCTGATCAAGCGCCCCGGCGTGCCAATGATCCTGGTGCCGACGACGGCCGGCACCGGCTCCGAGGTCACGCCGAACGCGATCGTGACGCTGCCGGACGAATCGTTGAAGGTCGGCATCGTCAGCCGTCACCTGTTGGCGCAAATCGTCATTCTCGATGCGGAACTGACGCTCGGCCTGCCGAAACCGATCACGGCCGCGACCGGCATGGATGCGTTCGTGCATGCGCTCGAATCGTACATCTCGACGAAGGCGAACCCGATCAGCGACATGTACGCGATGGAGTCGATGCGCCTGATCGGCGCGAACATCGTCGAAGCCTATGAAAACGGCCAGTCGCTGAAGGCGCGCGAAGGGATGATGCTCGGCTCGATGTATGGCGGCCTCGCGCTCACCGCGGCCGGCACCGCAGCCGTGCACGCGCTCGCATACCCGCTCGGCGGGATGTTCAACGTCACGCACGGCGTCGCGAACGCGATGCTGCTGCCGCATGTGATGGCGTTCAATCTCGATGCGATCGAAGGCCGGCTGTCGAACGTAGCGCGCGCCCTCGGTCTCGTGGCGAAAGCCGACACGGATGCCGACGCGGCACGCAAGCTGATCGACAAGATCGAGGAATGGACCGCGGCCGTCGATATTCCGCAGGACCTGCGCAAATTCGGCGTGTCGGAAGAACATCTCGACGCGCTCGCGGTCGCCGCATCGAAGGTCAAGCGCCTGCTCGGCAACAACCCGAAGGCGCTGACGCTCGACGACATGAAGTCCATCTACCGGCGCCTGCTGCCGTGAACGCGCCCGCACAGCCCGCGGCACGGCTCCTGATCGTCGCCGACGACCTGTCCGGTGCGGCCGACTGCGCGGTCGCCGGGTTGCGTCACGGCCTGACGGCAATGGTCGTGCTCGACACCGCCCACGCGGCGACGCCGCCGCACGGCGTCGACATCCTGTCGATCGACGTGGACTCGCGCCGCGCGCCGAAGGACGTGGCCGCCCGGCGCACCGTCGATGCCGTGGCGTCGCTGTCAGGCGCCGGCACGCGCATCTACAAGAAAGTGGACTCGACGCTGCGCGGCAATTTCGCGGCGGAAGTCGCCGCGCTGGCATCACGCATCGGCATGGCGATCGTGTGCCCGGCCTACCCGGAATCCGGACGCACGACCGTGGACGGGCGCCAATGGGTGCGTGGCGTGCCGGTGGAAGTGAGCGAATACTGGCGCAACGACAACATCCCGGGCAAAGCCGACCTCGTTGCATTGCTGTCCGCCGAGCATCTGCGTGTCGCATACGCGGCGATCGGCACGGTGCGCGGCAATGCGGACGCGCTCGCCGCACATCTGCGCGAGCTGCAGTCCGAAGGGGTGCAAGCGGTCGTGTGCGACGCAGAATCCGACGACGATCTGCAACGCATCGCGCGCGCATCGGCAACGCTCGACCACGTCTTCTGGGTCGGCTCGGCCGGCCTGGCGCCCGCCGTCATCGACGCACTGGACCTGCCGCGCAGCGTGAGCAGCCCGGCGGCCGGCGATCCGCATTCGTATCCGCAACGGCCCGTGCTGACGGTGGTGGGCAGCATGTCGAGCATCTCGCATGCGCAGCTGGACTGTCTCAACGCGCACGCCGGCACGCATCTCGTTGCGTTCGAAGTCGCGGTCTCCGCGCTGGACGACCCGCAAAGCGACGTCACGGCCGTGGTCGGCGACGCGCTGCGTCGCGGCCGGCATGTCGTCGTGTCGCTGAGCCAGGCACAGCGCGGCGACGTGAACGACGGACTGCTGTTCTGCACGCGTCTCGCCGCGTTGCTCGCGCCGGTCGTGCGCCACGCCGGCGGCATCATCGCGACCGGCGGCGAAACGGCGCGCGCGCTGCTCACCGCGGCCGGCGCGAGCGCGCTGCACGTCGTCGACGAAATCGAGGACGGCATGCCGCTTCTCGAATGCCGATTGCACGGCAACACACTGCCCGTCGTGACCAAGGCCGGCGGTTTCGGCCGCCCCGATTCGATCTATCACGCCTGGCGCCGGCTTGCGAACGCAGGCAAACCGGCCGATACGGCTCAAACCAATCTGTGAAGGGAATTGCCATGGACAACCGTCCCATCATCGGCATCACCATGGGCGACGCGGCCGGCGTCGGACCGGAAATCATCATGAAGAGCCTCGCTCATGCGTCCGTGTACGAGCAGTGCCGCCCCGTGGTCGTCGGCGACGCCGCGCGCCTGCGCGATGCCGGCCGCCGGGCCGGTGTCGATCTCGAGGTGCGCGCGATCGGCCGGCCGTCCGAAGGCGCGTTCCGCGTAGGCGTCGTCGATTGTATCGACCTCGCGCTGATTCCGGCCGACCTGCCTTATGGAAAGCTGTCGCCGATCGCCGGAGACGCCGCGTATCAATACATCGCGCGCACCGTCGAACTGACGTCGAACGGCGAGCTCGACGCAATCTGCACCGCGCCGCTGAACAAGGAAGCGCTGCATGCCGGCGGCCATATCTTCCCCGGCCACACCGAAATGCTCGCGCATCTGACCGGCATCGACGAGGTGTCGATGATGCTCGTCGCGCCCAATCTTCGCGTGATCCACGTGACGACGCACATGGGTCTGCTCGATGCGATCCGCAAGATCGAGCCGGGCCTCGTGCAACGCACGATCGAACGCGCACACGACACGCTGGTGCGCGCCGGCATCGCGAATCCGCGCATCGGCGTCTGCGGGATCAATCCGCATGCCGGCGAGAACGGCCTGTTCGGCTACGGCGAGGAGGAAGAGAAGATCGTGCCTGCGGTCGAAGTCCTGCAGGCGCGCGGCTGGGACGTCGAAGGCCCGCTGCCGGCCGACACGCTGTTCTTCCGCGCGGGCCGTGGCGATTTCGACGTGGTCGTCGCGATGTATCACGACCAGGGACACGGTCCGGTGAAGGTGATGGGCCTCGAAGCCGGCGTGAACGTGACGGTCGGCCTGCCCGTGATCCGCACGTCCGTCGATCACGGCACCGCGTTCGACATCGCCGGCAAGGGCATCGCCGACGAACGCAGCCTGCTGGAAGCGTTCCGCCAGGCCGTGGATCTCGCGACGCGACGCAACGAGCCGTCGCCGGTCGCCAGCGCCGCGTAAGCGGCCCGTACGCAACGACACGCATCACCGGCGGGCGATACCGGCAGGCACATGCCGGATCGCCCGACGCATCGAACGCACATCAACCGAAGGTAACGTGGAGACAAGCGATGGCCACCTTCAGTTATTGGGACACAGCCACCATCATCGGGATGGTTGTCGTCTACATCGTGATAACCAGCTTGATCAGCATTCGCCTGCGCAGCCGCAATTCCGAGCAGTTCATGGTGGCCGGGCGTTCGATGCCCGCGCTGGTGGTTGCGATCCTGCTGATGTCGGAATTCATCGGCGCGAAATCGACCGTCGGTACGTCGCAGGAGGCATTTTCGGCCGGCATCGCCGCGTCGTGGTCGGTGCTCGCGGCCGCCATCGGCTTCCTGCTCTTCGGCCTGTTCATGGCCAAGCGCCTGTATGCATCCGGTGAGTTCACCATTTCCGGATTCATCGCGCAGCGATACGGACACGGCGCAAAACTCGCCGTCTCCGCGATCATGATCTACGCGCTGTTCCTCGTGAACGTCGGCAACTACGTGAGCGGTGCGGCGGCGATCTCGACGGTCATGCGCATCAACCTGCCGACGGCCGCCGTCATCACCGCGATCGTCAGCACCATCTATTTCGTGTGGGGCGGCCTCAAGAGCGTCGCGTACCTGACGGTCGTGCACAGCGCCGTGAAGCTGCTCGGCATCGCCATCCTGGTCGGCGTTGCGTGGAAGCTGTCGGGCGGCATCGCGCCGATGGCGCAGAGCATGCCCGCACACTACTTCACGTGGACCGGCGCGTTGTCGGGCGGCACGATCGGCGCATGGATCATCGGCACGGCCGGCGCGATCTTCTCGACGCAGTTCATCATCCAGGCGATCTCGGCCACCCGCAGCCCCGAGGGTGCGCGCGCGTCGTCGCTGATCGCCGCGTTCCTGTGCGTACCGATCGCACTCGCGCTCGGCTTCATCGGCGTCGCGGCCAAGTACCTGTATCCCGGCGTCAAGAGCCTGTACGCACTGCCGGTGTTCCTGCAGCACATGAACCCGATCCTGGCCGGCATCGTCACGACGTCGCTCGTTGCATCGATCTTCGTCAGCGTGTGTACCGTCGCGCTCGCGATCGCGTCGCTGATCGTGAAGGACTTCTATGTACCGCGTTTCAATCCGACGCCCGACGTCGAACTGAGAATGACGCGCTGGATCTCGCTGATCGTCGGCTTCCTGCCGCTGATCTTCGTGCTGTTCGTCCCGCAGATCCTCGCGCTGTCGTTCTTCAGCCGCGCGTTGCGGCTGTCCGTGTCGGTCGTCGCGCTGATCGGCATCTATCTGCCGTTCTTCAGCGGCAAGCGCGGCGCCGTGTCGGCCCTGATCGTGGCAACGCTCGCGACGACGTTGTGGTACCTGCTCGGCAACCCGTTCGGCATCGACAACATGTACGTCGCGCTCGTGACGCCGGCCATCGTACTGGTGATCGGCAAGCTGCTGTTTCATGGCGATGGCGCGAACCTTCACGACAAGCCGCTCACGCATCGCGAATCGCACTGACGTCGCCCACCCAGAGAGATTTCATGAGCACCCACCTCGTTGAAGCGGCGAGTGCCGCGCCGGATCATTGCGTTCGCACCGCCTATGCCGACGCGGAACGGCAAGAAGCGTTTCTGCCCACCGCCTGCGTGCAGAACCACGCGGCCAACCTGCACTGCCTCGACAACGGCGACCTGCTGTGCGCGTGGTTCGGCGGGACGCAGGAAGGCATTCCCGACGTGTCGATCTACCTGTCGCGGCTTGCGGCCGGGACGAACGAATGGTCGACGCCGCGCAAGCTGTCGGACGACCCGACCCGCTCCGAACAGAACCCGGTGCTGTTCACCGCGCCCGACGGCCGCCTGTGGCTGATCTATACCGCGCAGTTGTCCGGCCATCAGAACACCGCGATCGTGCGCCGCCGCGTGTCGACGGACGGCGGCCTCACGTGGGGCCCCGTCGAAACGCTGTTCGACCGGCCGGGGACGTTCGTGCGCCAGCCGATCGTCGCGCTCGACAGCGGCACGTGGATTTGCCCGATCTTCCTGTGCCGCACGGAGCCCGGCGAGCGCTGGGTCGGCAACGACGACGTCAGCGCGGTCATGGTGTCCGACGACCAGGGCGACACGTGGACGCTGCACGAGGTGCCGGACAGCGTCGGGTGCGTGCACATGAACGTTCACGTGCTGCACGATGGATCGCTGCTCGCCCTCTACCGCAGCCGCTGGGCCGACTTCGTCTACGCGAGCCGCTCGACGGACGGCCGCACGTGGAGCGCGCCCGAACGCACCGACGTGCCGAACAACAACTCGTCGATCCAGTTCACGGTACTGCAGAACGGCCATCTCGCGCTCGTGTTCAACGAAAGCGACGCGTCGCACAGCACGGAGCGCCGTGCGTCGCTGTACGACGACATCGAGGATTCGGAGAACAGCGGCGAGCTGCGCGACCAGAAGGCGTCCGCACGCGGCACCGCGTTCTGGGGCGCGCCGCGTGCGCCGATGTCGCTGGCCATCTCGGAGGACGGCGGCAGGACGTGGCGGCGCCGCCGCAACCTCGAGATCGGCGACGGGTACTGCATGACGAACAACTCGGCGGACCAGCGCAACCGCGAATACTCGTATCCGTCGATCGTGCAGTCGCAGGACGGCGCATTGCACATCGCGTTCACGTGGTTCCGTCAGAAGATCAAGTACGTGCGCGTCGACGAAGCGTGGGTTCGTGGTCGATGATGCCCGCCTCGGCAACTGGCCAGTCACTGCGGCAATTGGATAAACTTGTCGGTCGCAAGGCGCGGACCAGCGCGCCCATTCGATCAGACCAGGAATTCACGCACATGAAAGTGACCAGGCGCCGGGAGGCGATGCTGCAGGCCGTGCTCGGTGGCATGACGGACGTAGCGACGTTGTGCGAGCACTTCGGGATGTCGGAGGCGACGGTGCGCCGGGACCTGCGGGCGCTGGCGAGCGACCGCCGCATTCTTCGCACGTACGGCGGTGCCGCCGCGGTGGGCGGCCACGAGCCGGAGGCGTCGCTCGAGGAACGGCGCATCAGCTCGCAGGAGCAGAAGGAAGCGATCGCGCACGCGGCGAGCGCGTTCGTCGAAGCCGGCGACACCGTGTTCCTCGACGGCGGCACCACGACGGCGGCGCTCGCGCGCCTGCTTGCCGGACGGACGGACGTGCACGTGGTCACCAACAACCTGCTCGTCGTGAGTCCGCTCGCGTCGTCGGGCGTGCCGGTGACGGTAATCGGCGGCGACGTGCGGTCGTCCAGCATGAGCACGCTCGGGCCGCTCGCGCAGATCGCGCTGAGCCGGTTGAGCGTCGACAAGGCCTTCCTAGGCGCCGATGGCGTGGTCGCTGAACTGGGCTTGTGCGAGGCAAGCAGCGAGCAGTCGTATCTGAAGGAGTGCGTGATGCGGCAGGCCGCCGAGGTCTTCGTGCTCGTGACGGCGGACAAGCTCGGGCGCGCAAGCCAGCAACACTGGACGCCCCTCGAGCGCGACTGGACGCTCGTGACGGATGACGGCGCGCTGCACGAGCAACTCGAACCGTTTCATGCGCAGGCGCGGGTCACGGTTCACGCAGTCGGCACAAAACCGGCGACCGCCTCCGGCAGTTCACCGCAGGTTCAAACGTAACGGGAGAGATCGTGGCGCAACGGGAGCAGTCGGGTTCGGTTTCACGTCATGCCGTCGTCACCGGTGCGTCGTCGGGAATCGGCCGCGCAATCGTCGAGCGGCTGCTCGCCGACGGCTGGCGCATCACCGGACTGTGCCGGTCGCATGTCGAAACGGCGCACGATTCGCTGACGATCGTGCCGGTCGACGTCACCGACTTCGTGGCACTCGCGCCTGTGTGCGACGCGCTGGGCGCGGTCGACGCGCTCGTGCATGCGGCCGGCTTCATGCGCACCGCGCCGCTCGGCCAGCTGTCGCACGACGACGGCGCGGCGATGTGGCGGCTGCACGTCGAAGCCGCGACGTTTCTCGCCGATCGCCTGGTGCCACGGATGCCGGCCGGCGGACGCATCGTGCTGCTGGGCAGCCGCACCGCCAACGGCGCGGCCACGCGCAGCCAGTACGCGGCGACCAAATCCGCGCTGGTGGGCCTCGCTCGATCGTGGGCGGCCGAACTCGCGCCGAAGGGCATCACCGTCAACGTCGTCGCGCCCGGTGCAACGAACACGCCGTTCCTGCGCGATCCGGCGCGCGCGGCAACACCCCCGAAGCGTCCACCGATCGGGCGATTCATCACGCCCGAGGAAGTCGCCGCGCTGACCGGCTTTTTGCTGAGCCCTGATGCAAGCGCAATCACCGGCCAACAGATCGTCATGTGCGGCGGTGCATCGCTTTAACCTAGCGCGGCGCAGCCACGAACGCACGCAACATCGCTGGCGAGAATAGTTCCACTATCCTGCTTGCGCATTAGCCCAACGTCAGGAGCTATACGAGACAGCGAATGGCCATTCTGGCGCGCCGCGAACGACTCTGAGACCCATTGACGCCTTTCGAAATGATTCGTCAAAAGTCAGTTTCAAGTCCAAACGCGGACACTCAACCTCGTACGTTGCCAGCATGACGAGCGATTCTCCCTTTCAGCGTACCTGATGCCGTATCATGAAGAGCACCCATTCTGGGCTGCATCGAACATCGAATGGCTCTGAAGCGTCTCATGATATTGACGCTTGTTTACGTTCAAGGTCCGTGATGACGAACTCTCTCGAACACGACATTATCGAGCGGTACAAAAGCAAAACGCTCCTATCATTACTCGTTCCACGCTTGGGCGAAGCTGAATCATATGGACAGGGGGACGTTATCGCCGCAGTCGTCAAACTCCACAACGCTGGAATTTTAGATTTTCTGTCTGTTCTGTCATTCATAAGGGTCGATAAAGCAGATCCTTACGAGATGTTCCAGTTCCAGCAGTTTTTTGGCCAAGTACTCCCGGAGCTAGTTGCGGATACGAAAAACGTCATGGACGCCATAGGATCACTGATGACTATTGGTGGTCGCGACGCGAGTGCAACGGTCGATTTGAATGGCCTTCGAGACTGGTGCTCGAAGAACAAGCGAGAGCAAGAAATACTTGACCTGGTACCAAACTATCCAGCCCACAAACTCCTGTTCTTGACGGTTGCGCTGCAAGCAGGGGCACTTCATTCTCTGCCCGACGTTATCTCACGAATTATCGACTGGCTCAATCGCGCAGAAGTCGACTATCGGCGTGCGTCTTTCATCGCTCTTAGCGCAATTCATCTTGAAGTCGATCCCGACCTCGCCATTTCTATCTTGGATGCTGTACTCGAGTCCGTTGATCACATGGAAGACGATGAACTGCTTGCCGCAGCGCTCGCAGCAACCGTCAACCTCCATTCACGGGCACCTGAGATTGCCGTCGAAACTGTCGTGAAGATCATCGATCGCACGCGAGTTGCCGGAGGCAAGCTCACGCACAGCCAGGCAGCGCAGATGATTGTGCATAAGGGCAAGAATGCGCACGAAAGTGTGCAACAGGCCTTACTGGTCACGTGTTATGCAATCTCACCATCGGACGTCGAGTCCGTTCGCGGTCTCGATTTCGTCGCGTACACACTTGCGCAGCGTGGAAAATCTGAACAAGCCGAAGCGCTGGTTAGACACTTCATCGAACGTGGTAAAGGCAAGGTTTCCGCTACGCAGTTCGGGAGCTTCTTTCGCGAGTACACAAAGAACGAAAACAGCGCAGGGATGCTGCTGCTTGCGTGGTTAGGCTCTGAGAGCTACGCGCTTCGCAATGCAGCGCAAGAGGTTGTTGGCACGATGTATAACAATGAACCACCAATCTTCGATGTTGACGTCCCGTCGCAATCAAGTGCAAGCGCGGCCTACCTTGCACGGAAGGTTGTCGGGTATCTCTTCATTTATCCCATCACCGCAGCGTCGCTCTTGATGTGCATTCTTAAAACCTGTCAGGACGATGACGCGAAAGAAATAGCCGAGCTATTGTTCGACCCTCTGTTACTCAACTTCTCGGGGTCCGTTGCCGAGTATCTCGGTCAAGTGAAGGAACGGGGCGAGCACCCCGGGCTGCAGCATGTCAACGATGCACTGTCTCGACTGGAACAATATCTCTCCGCCCTCAACAAAGTAGAAGTTGTGAACGAGCTCGCACCGTCAGAACGACAGCGCTTCATCGAGCGCCATCAAAGACAACAAGCAATGGACGCAGCGTACAAAGCGATGGAGGAAAAATCCATTTTTCGGACACTCGCCTCCCGCTCTGTAATTCTGTACGGCCGCCGGTCGATCAACTACATCACTGATCTTTCTGGAAACTCTCAACGCTCCGAAATTGACATGCACACTATCAGCCACCGAAGCGAGTTGCCACGTATGTCAATATTCGACCCAACGGAGCTCGAGCATCAACTCTTCGTATTTAGATCTGAGCGCCGCCAATAATGAAGCTTATAATTAAGGAATATCTCGCTTCGCTGCGCGAGCGCAACGAACTCGACGCGGTGCTTCCCGATATGCTGACCGAGCTCGGCTTCCAAGTCTATTCGCGACCTTCACGCGGCACCCGTCAATATGGCGTCGACATCGCGGCTCTCGGGACTGGCGAGGACGGGGCCCGGAAAGTCTATCTGTTCTCTGTGAAGTCAGGCAATCTCACGCGAAGTGAGTGGAATTCCGCCTCGCCACAAAGTTTGCGCCCATCTCTCGATGAAATTATCGACCACTACGTGGACTCACGGATTCCGGCCGAGTACCAAACGCTACCAATTGTGATTTGCTTGTGTTTCGGAGGCGATATCGACGAACAAGTACGCGCGGAAGTCACGGGCTACATCAAGCGGAACGAGACCGGGCGCATTAAGTACGAACAGTGGAACGGCGACAAGCTCGCAGAACTTATCCTTTCTGGACTACTTCGAGAAGAAATTCTTCCGGCACCTCTACGCGCTCACCTAAGAAAATCCGCCGCCATGGTCGAGGAGCCGGACATTTCGATTGAGCATTTTCGGGCGCTGGTGAACGACATTGTCAAGGACAGCAACATAAAGGGCGCCGAGAGATTAGCTCGGGCGCGTCTCGTCAATATCTGTCTTTGGATTCTATACGGTTGGGCTCGAGAGGCTGGTAATATCGACGCCGCTTACATCGCCAGCGAATTCTCCGTACTCGAGATGTGGCAATACCTCCACGAGATTATTGAAGCGCCAACGGCGCAAGCGACCGATGCCAGCCTCATTCTCAACAGTTTGATTGAACTTCATTTTGGCATTTGGGACGAGTTTTATCGTGCAAAGCTGCGGCCACATGTGGGTGCGCGCCACGCGATCGCCAGTGCTGTTAGTTCGCATGTCGCTGTTGACGTTAATTTGAAGCTTTTTGAAGTATTGGGTCGAACAGCGCAGCGCGCGCTCTGGGAAGCCTGGAGGCACAGTGGTTCAGGTCATTTGCCTGCCCGGCTCCCTGATGACGTTAGCGCGAGCCTTGATGAGCGCATGCAAGAGCTGGTGGCAATGATCTCGAACAACCAAGTTCTCCTTTCGCCTATCGCGGACGCGCAAGTTATAGACATTTCAACCGCCCTAACTCTGTTTGCTTGTCGCGCGCCGTTTAGTCCGACGATCAGCGATTGGCTTAAGGGAATCACAGACCGTCTGATCTTCAACTATCACAATCGCATTGGCTATCCGACCAGCGCGAGCGATTATTGGGAACTCGTTGAACATCCGGGAAAGACCACCGATGAGCACCGAACCTCAGCGACTGAGGCCAGCGTCCTGCTACCGACACTCGCTCTATGGGCGAACGCGGTTGGCAACAAAGAGGTAAGCGACCAAATTGCCGCGTTCAAGCAAAAACACTTAGCACACTGCAATTTCCAACTCTGGCTCCCTGGGAGCGATTCTGACTCGTTGCTGTATTCGGGCCGGGGGCATCATGGAGCCGCCCTTTCGCACATACCTGTGACCGAGGAGGCGAATGCGACTCTCGACTTCGTGCGTACCGAGTGTGAACGGGATACTGCGTTCGATTCGCTATCAGCTATTCGGCTAGGGCATTGGCCGATCGTGGTTATGGCCTGCCGACACTATCGGCTCCCCCTACCGCCACAACTTTGGCTGACTTTGTTTGCAGAGATGGCCTCGGGAGCGCCTCAAGAGGCCGCTCCTGGTTTAGACGTCGGCCGCTTGCAACGCACCGACAAGACTTGACGCGTCCCGTACATTTCACAGTCATCACCTCGCGTATCCCGCATCGTCTCAGCGCGTTCGAGGCCACGCATGCGGTGCTGGTGGCGGAGGGAGTGTTGAAGTAACGACGCGTGTGAAGCCGGGGGTTCCGTCATCGGACACCCCGGCATGGGCGAGCGCTCTCGCCCGCCGTCATCACAGCGCGTTCGGCGCCCCCTTCCCGTCAAGCACCGCCGCGACGTTGTCGAGCGCGGTAAACCCCATCTGGTCGCGCGTCTCGATGGTCGCGCTCGCCATGTGCGGCGACAGAAACACATTGTCGAGCGCGGCAAAGCGCGGATCGATGTTGGGTTCGTTCCGGTAAACGTCGAGCCCCGCGGCGAACAGCCGATGCGACGTCAACGCATCGTAAAGCGCATCCTCGTCGACGAGACTGCCGCGTGCCGCATTCACGAATACCGCACCGGCGCGCAGTAAGCCGAATTCGCGGCGGGTCATCAACGGCGTGCCGCCGCCGGGCACGTGCAGCGTGAGGATGTCGCACTGCGGGAGCAGCGTGTCGAGATCCGCGCAATAGCGTGCACCGGCCTCGATCTCGGGCGGTGCGGGACGCCGGTCGGTATAGACGATCTTCATCCCGAAGCCGCGCGCGCGCTGCGCGACCGCCCGGCCGATCCGCCCGAAACCGACGATTCCGAGCATCTTGCCGTTCACGCGCGTGCCGAGCATGTCGGTCATGCCGAACGACTTTCCCCACCCCGCGCGCACGATTCGCTCGTACTCCGATGCACGCCGGCACGCGGCCAGCACCAGCAGCATCGTGAAATCGGCCGTGCAGTCGGTCAGCGCATCGGGGGCGTTGCTGACCGCGATTCCGCGTGCGCGTGCGGCGGCGACATCCATGTGGTCGTACCCGGCGCTCGCGTTCGCGATGATCTTCACGCTCGGCGGCAATGCTGCGATGTGCTCAGCCTGCAGCCCCGATTTCTTGCCGATCAGCACCGCCGGCGTCTCGTAGCGGTTGCAGAACTCGACGACGGACGGCGCGTCCATGTCGGCGTCCGTTATATACGCGTTGAATTCGGATTCTGCGCGTGCGGCGACTGCGGCGGGAATGCGTCGCGCAACCAACAGGCGGGTGCGATTGTTGTCAGGCATGGTCTCGTCCTTGGGTCGAAAAACGGAACACAGGCTACGAAGCGCAGTCGGCGCGGGTCAATATTGATTGGTTCGATCAACATGTCCGCGCGGCATTGAGCGACCGGATGATCGACCGATTCCGACCATATCCTCTGCCATGCGCGATGCCGTGCCGGCGCGCGAACGGCGCAGCCGCGAACTCAGGAAAACCCTGACGCCAGCCCGTCTGGACGGGGCGGTTGATATTGATTGAAAGAATCAAGATTGCTGCGAAATCGTCGCCGCGCAATGCTTTTTGCATGTTCAACGGACTGAAGACGAGGGCGTGAAAATGCAGGCAGAGAAAAAAATCGCGGCAGTGACGGGCGCCGGCACCGGAATTGGGCAGGCAGCGGCGGTTGCGCTGGCGCGAGCAGGCTTCACCGTCGCGCTGCTCGGCAGGCGTATCGATCCGCTGCTCGCGACGCAGGAGATCGTCGAGCGGGCCGGCGGCGTGGCCGCGGCCATTCCGACCGACGTTTCCGACGAGGCATCGGTCGATGCGAGCTTCACGCGGATTGCGCATGACTTCGGCCGCCTCGACGTGCTGTTCAACAACGCGGGCCGCAACGCAGGCGCCGTGCCGCTCGACGATTATTCGCTTGAGTTCTGGAACGACGTGGTCGCCACCAACCTGACCGGCGTGTTCCTGTGCGCCCGCGCCGCGTGGCGCCAGATGAAGCGCCAGACGCCGCAAGGCGGCCGCATCATCAACAATGGCTCGATCTCCGCGCACACGCCGCGCCCGAACACGATCGCGTACACGGCCACGAAGCACGCGGTCCTCGGCATCACGCGCTCGCTCGCGCTCGACGGCCGGCCGTTCAACATCGCGTGTGGCCAGATCGACATCGGCAACGCCGCCACGTCGCTGACCGAGCGGATGAACAACGGCGTGCTGCAGGCCGACGGCCGCGTCGCACTGGAGCCGCGCGTCGACGTCGCGTACGTGGCGGACGCGATCGTGCAGATGGCGAGCCTGCCGCTCGAAGCGAACATTCTGAACATGACGATCATGGCGAGCGCGATGCCGTTCGTCGGGCGCGGCTGACCGGACGAGCGCCGGCGTACGAGACAACCGCGCGCCGGCCCTGCAATCAGGAGACAGGAGACGACATTGAAAACCGCAGAAGAGCAGGTTTCGGTCATGCGCGAGTTCGACGCGCACGCAGGCACCGCAAGACGATCACGGGTGCGCTACGGCGTACTGTCGATGCTGCTCGTGGCCACGATCCTCAACTACATCGACCGCTCGGCGCTAGGCATCGTCGCGCCCGCGCTATCGAAGGATCTCGCGCTCACGCGTGTGCAGATGGGCGAGCTGTTCGCCGTGTTTGGCCTCGCCTACTCCATCGCGCTGCTGCCGGCGGGCGTGCTCGCCGACATGCTCGGCTCGCGCGTCGCATATGCGCTGTCGCTCGTCGGCTGGTCGCTGGCGACGCTCACGCAAGGGCTCGCGCACGGCTACCACATGCTGCTCGGTTCGCGGCTGGCGATGGGCGCGCTCGAGGCGCCCGCGTTTCCGTCAAATGCGCGCGCGGTGACGATGTGGTTCCCGGTCCAAGAGCGCGGCTTCGCGACGAGCGTATATGTGATGGGCCAGTACATCGGCACACCGCTCTTCACCGGGCTGCTGCTGTGGATCTCGTCGGCGTTCGGCTGGCGTACCGTGTTCTTCGCAACCGGCGCATTCGGCATCCTGTTCAGCGTCGTCTGGTACCGGCTCTATCGCGATCCGTCGCGCCATCCGCGCGTCAACGCGGCCGAGCTACAGTACATCACCGAAGGGCAGCCGGTGGTGACCGCGCGCAATCGATTCGACTGGCGCATGGCGCTGCGCCTGCTCGGCTACCGGCAGATTCTCGCGATCTGTCTCGGCAAGTTCTGCAACAACACGCTGCTGGTGTTCTTCACGACCTGGTTCATGACCTACCTGGTCGAGGAACGGCACATGTCGATGATCAAGGTCGGCTTCTTCCAGGCGATGCCGTTCATCGGCGCGACGCTCGGGATCCTGATCGCCGGCTATCTGTCCGATCTCTGCATCCGGCGCGGCGTTTCGATGTCGTCGTCGCGCAAGGCGCCGCTCGTGATCGGCACCTTCCTCGGCGCATCGATCGTGCTCGTCAACTTCGTGCAGTCGAACGCGCTGGTGATCGCGATCCTGACCGTCGCGTTCTTCGCACAGGGAATCGGCTCGATGTCGTGGGCGGCCGTGTCCGAGATCGCGCCGAAACGCTATGTCGGGCTCACCAGCAGCATCACGAGCCTCGCCGCGAACATCGCGGCCGTCACCACGCCGCTGATGATCGGCTACGTGACGCAGCGCACCGGCAACTTCTCCTGGGCGCTGAACCTGATGGGTGCGATCTGCCTCGTCGGCACGCTCTCGTATTCGGTGCTGCTCGGCAAGCTGTCGCGTATCGAGCTCTGACCCGGTTCGCCCCCTTTTACACTCCACTGTACGTACCGCACACGACCATGATCGAATTCAAATGGGATCACCTGCAACTCTGCTCGGCTGATGCCGAAGCCACCGCCGCGTGGTTCGCGCGCTGCCTGAACGCCGAAATCGTGCGGCGCCCGGGCCGCGTCGACCTGCGAATCGGCGCCCTCAACCTGTTCATCACGGCGCTGCCGGACGCGCGTTTGGCGATCGTGCCGGACGGCGCGCGCATGCAAGGGATCGACCACTTGGGCGTGCTGGTCGAGGATCTGGATGCGGCTTACGCGCATCTGGTCGACAACGGCGCCGAGATCGTCCAGCCCGTCACGCGGATCCGCGCCGGCGTGCGCGGCTGTTTCGTGCGCGCTCCCGGCGACATCCTCGTCGAGGTGCTCGAGCGGCGCCCGGCCGAGATGACATTCAGCTGAACCCGGTCTATAGTCGGCGCAAGCGGCCGCGCACCGGCCGCATCCTCATCACGACTCCCCATGCAGAACTGGATCACCCTGACGGAAGCGGCGCGGCGGCTCGGCGTGCGGGCGCAGACCGTCTACGCGTACGCCAGCCGCGGCAGCATTGCCGTGATGCAGGATCCCGACGATCCGCGCAAGAGCCTGTATCGGGCCGAGGATGTGGTCGCGCTGTGCCGCAAGAAGCAGGTCGGCCGCAAGCGAGCGGCGCTCGCGGCCAGCACGATCTTTGGCGCCGAGCCGTGCATTTACAGCGGCATCACCACGTTCTCTAAGGGTCGCGCATGGTATCGCGGCCGCGACAGCATTGAACTCGCCGATACCGCGACGCTCGAGGAAACGGCTGCGCTGCTCTGGCAGGCCACCGAGCCAGTGTCGTTCGACGCACCAGCGATCGTGCTGCCGCCCGGTGAGCGCGACCGGCAATGCGCGTTCACGATGCTCGCGACGCTGGCGCATGGCCATTCGACGCTCGGCCGGCTGGACAGCGCGCTGCACATCGAGGCCGGGCAGCTCGTCGCGATCGTGTCGCGCGCGTTCGGCGCGCACGACGATACCGGCGCAAGCGCGCTTCACACCCATCAGCGGCTCGCGGCCGGCTGGGGCCTCGACAGACATGGCGCAGACCTGCTGCGCCGCGCGATGGTGCTGGTCGCCGATCACGAGATCACGAGTTCGGCATTCGCCGCGCGCATCACCGCATCGACCGGCGCGTCGCTCGCGGGCTGCCTGCTGACGGGGCTCGCGACGTTGTCGGGACCGCTGCACGGCGACGCGTCGGGACGCGTGCGCGCAGTGTTCGACGATGTGCAACGATTGGGTGCCGAGCGCGTCGTCGATCATCACCTGAAGTCCGCAATCCCGATTCCCGGTTTCGGCCATCATCTTTACCCCGACGGCGATCCGCGCGCGGCCGCGCTGCTTGCGCGGCTCGATCCGCCGACGGAACTCGCGCACTTCATCGACAAGGTCACGACGCTCACCGGCCAGCGGCCGACCATCGATGTCGCGCTGGCGATGCTGTCGGTGCAGCTTCAGTTGCCGCGCGATGCGGCGTTCGGGCTGTTCTCGATCGCGCGCAGCGTCGGGCTGCTCGCGCACTGCATCGAGCAGTTGCGCGTCGGCAAGGTGATCCGGCCGCGCAGCCGTTATACGGGGCCGGCGCTCGATGATCGGCATCTGCGGCCCGCCGCCGAGAACGATGGCAAACTGCCGAAAGCCGGCGTGATCGACAAGAACCGCGTGTTCAAGGTGGTGGAGTAACTCGCGTGACAACCGTAGACCGAATTGAACGCGTCACCGTTTGCAAGGCAAAGTTTTCATTGGCTGCGGCTTGCGAAGACCGGTGTCAACTCCCCTGCGACGCCGGCAGTGGCAGTCACGCGTTGTGCGCAATCTGAGTTTGAGCGGGCAATCGCAGCATAGTGATAAGGCCGGTGATCGCATCGGCGGCCGCCTTGACCTCCCGAAAACACTCACCGTCCGGATGGGCGAGTACGTCGATCAGATCCATCCGACCGGCCCGCCGCGCTATCTGCGCCGGCGTGTGTTCGCGAGGGCGCCAAGGTCGCGGAGTACGGTATTACCGAGAAGGACATCTTCGGCACGCGCCGAGGTCGGTCGGCAAAGCAAGCGAAGACTCTGGTAGAAGCGAAGTTATCGCGCCCCGAAGACTGGCGCGACCTGGTCGGGCCGTGGCCGTAACAACTGCATGTCCACTGGTACTTTCAGTCTGCACAAGGGAGATGCGCGACCTATAGTCGCGCATCTCGGAGAAAAAGCGCTGTCCTTAGATGAGGATATGCCGCCCGTAAGGCGCCTTCACGGCTTCTTCACCCTCGTTTCCTGGAGTGCTATCTCCTTAAACTGTTTCGTCAGCAGCAGCTTGCGAAAACTTGCTCCTGCGGGCATAAGCCCGAACCGCACACGCTGATATTTTCGCCACATGTCAATGGCGGCCTACGTCTCCGGATCGGTCATCTCGGCAGACCAGTAAAGCTGCGAGTGACAGCGATATTACCTCGGCTGGAGCATGCCCTCACCTCACTATTCAGTCAGCCTGCGATACGCACTCAAGTGGCGTATGAGGCCCTGCCGGTCGCCGCGCATCTCGAGAAGAATTGCGAGATTGTGATGTGCGTCTGCATATGATGGGTCGAGTTCCAGACATCGCTCATAGCTTCGCTCCGCATCGTCCTTTCGGCCGAGTTCTTCGAATGCAACGGCCCGATTGAAATGCAGGGCTGCGTCATCGGGGAAGTGGGCTATCGCCTCATCGAATACCTGTAGCGCATCTTCACTTCGTACCTCGAGTTCGCATAGCAACGCACCCAAGTCAACGTAGGCGGCATAGAACGGCCCCGGCGAGAGCGCCAGCGCCTTCCTATAAGCCTGCTCGGCTCCCTTCACATCGGATGTCCTGAGTTGCTCGCCGAGTTCGTACCACTCCTCTGCCTCGTGCGCCAGGTCCTTTTGTGCCGGTGTGTTGTCGAGAAATACTACGTCGCCTTTGATTTCAGCGACCTCGAAATCCAGGAGGAGTTGGCCGGTAATCACATCCCACTGCGAGGGTCCCGTCCGTACTGCGACATCGTTACCCACGGCGGATACCCGAATGCCTGTCAGCGGCAACTCGTCCGGCAATGCCTCTCTCAATCGTGAGAGAGCGATGATAATTTTCCGAGGCGGGATTCGAGCAGTGCGCAACTGCAGTGCAGTTCGCAGCAGGACGACATCCTGGAAGGTAAAGCGATATCCGTTTCGCGCCCCGCGCCTGGGGGTCACGAACCCCGCCGCTACCAGGCTGGAAACCACGTGGCGAGAAACGCCCAGCATGGATTGCAGGTCCCGCATCGAAATCGCGCGCGCCGCGTCTTGTGACGTCACTTGCGTGCCCGAACCTTCGGAGGTTGTTCAGCAACTTCCCTCGGTGCACGCGTCGCAGGCTTGCGCGCCTTCGGTGCCGCTGCAATTTCCGCGGCGGTCTTTCGCTTCGGCGTCCGAGCGGACTTCGCTTTCGCAGAGCCTTTCAGACTCGCGCGCAACGCCTCCATCAGGTCGATGACCTGTCCGCCGACAGCTGTGGCCTCGGCGGGCTCATGAATGACGACCTGCTTGCCTTCAATCTTTTCGTCTATGGCGGCGAGGATGCGTTTTTTCTCTTCGTCCTCGTATGCTATCGGGTCATAGCTGTCTTCGGCGCCCTGCTCGATGATTTGAAGCGCAAGTTTCAGTTCCGGGTCGGATACGTAAACGTTTTCGATATTCAGTTCCTTCAGTGAGCGAACCTCATCCGCATAGAATAACTGCTGAAAAACGAGCCCGTTTTCTTCGGGTCTTACCTGGACTATCCGAGTCTTGCCTTTGAATGCCCACTTGGCCAGCGCACAGCGGCCGCTTTCTGCCAGTGCTTGCTGCAGCAAGCTATATGGCTTGCCGCCCCGTTTGTCAGGGGCGATGTAATACGCCTTGTCGTAGAAGACCGGGTTAATCGCTTTCTCCGGTATGAAGGCCAGTATCTCGACGACATGACTGGCTGATTCTTCCAGAGCCTTGAATTCATCGCTGGTGAACACTACGAATCGGTCCTTCTCGAACTCGTAACCCTTCTTCATGCTCGAGCGCTCGACGACATCTCCAGTCGCTTCCGATATGTACTGCTGCTTCACGCGTGACCCGTCTGGGGCGAGCAAGTTGAACCTAACATCAGACGAACTCTCCGTCGCCGTATACAGCTTCACCGGAATCGAAACGAGCCCAAAGGAAAGGGATAGAGAGGCGATTGAACGGGAGGGCATGGACGTCTCCTCGCGGATGAGCATGTTCAGCGTGTCGCCCCGCAAAGCACGTGGCGCTGCGGAGGCTGACGCATTTACAGGAACGCCCGCGATATCGGCGTTCTTGTACTGAACATCAGTGTAGGCGCTTTAGAGCAGATGCCAACGACTGACTCGTGGACCAGTAGTCCACCCACGGATCCATGGTTTGGAAACTGAGATACTCACGCGCCGTCTGGACGGTCCATTGCGCTCCGGTCTTCAACTCAGACAGTTGCTCCCACGAGACTGGCATCGACACCCCCATGCCGGGTCGTGCCCGCGCGGTGAAGGCTGCCGCGGTTGTCTGTCCCTTCCCATTGCGCAGATAGTCGACATATACCTTTCCGACGCGATTTGACGGCCCCGAAGTCGCCGAAAAGCGCTCCGGAATCGTCTTGGCGAGGTGCCAGACGAATGCCCGTGAAAACAACCTCACCGACTCGTATTCAAGTCTTGGCGCCAAGGGCACCACGACGTGGACCCCTTTACCGCCGCTAGTCTTCACCCATGCTTTAAGTCCTAATTCGAGCAATAATGCACGAACAAGGAGCGCTGCCTCATAAATCCGCCCCCATTTCACACCTTCACCAGGGTCCAAGTCGAAGATGACCCTGTCGGGCTTATCGAGGCGTCGAACCGTCGAGTTCCAGGTATGCAGTTCCACCACATTCATCTGCGCCGCTGAAAGCAACGCATCAGGAGTTTCGATAGTGAGCAATGGCGGATGATTTGGCCACAAGTTCCGGTCGTACGCCGTTAAACCAGGCATCGCGGTCTTCTCTGCGTGCTTCTGGAAAAACATCTCGTGCGCGATACCGGTAGGCGCGCGTAGCATTGCGAGGGGACGGCCTTTCAGATGAGGCAGCATCCACTGCGTAACGCTTTCGTAGTAGCGCACCAGGTCGAGCTTGGTGATGCCATTTGAAGGGTCAACAATTCGCCCCGGATGAGTGACCTTGACACGCGACGGAGCAGCCGATGTTACCGTCTTCCCTCCTTCGCGAACGACGCTGCTAGCAGGCTTATCGACGCGCAAACCTTTGAATGATGCCTGTCGCACTAGCCCGTCCGCCGTCCAATCTGCAAACTCGATTTCGGCGACCAGCAATGGTTGAACCCAGCGCTCGTTCCCGGCTGCTCGCCTGGTCCAGCGCTGGGACTTCGTAGCAGCCATGTCAAATGGCGATGAATTCAATTCGAGCGGTATGAGACGCGTCCAAAGGTCTCTCGCAGTCCGAGCATCCCAGCCGGTTCCCACGCTGCCGGCGTCATGAAGTTTGTCGCCAGCGTAATATCCGAGCAGCAAGCTGCCGACTGCATCGCAGACGGTGAAAGAGAATGGCGGGACGAATACATCCTATCGGTAATGCCGTCGGAGGAGGCTCAAAAAAAGATAGCTAGAGAGACTGTTCGCGGCGAGATGGACATCGTGCCCTATCTGCGAGGCAGCGAAGTGCACGCATACGTCGATGCGGCCCAAGTCCGTGCTGAGTTGCAACTAGAAGCTGAGCGGGACGACAAACACCGCAGGAGGTAATGAGATGACATCGACGCCCGAACCGGTTTCCCGTCCCGGAGGCTGGCCAGAAGACACCCCTCCACGCTCTGCACTGTTCGGTTTGGCACCGGAAGGCTTCTCTGGAGAAACGTTCGAGGAACTTTCCAGCTATTTCCGCCGGCTCTGCGATCGCCATGGCCTGCCTCCGTGGACCCTTGCGTTCCACGCAGTTACGCCCTTGATTCGTGGCTGGGACCACAACGCAGCCCGTAGGTGCTATGACCTGACCATTTGTGGCGCAGGTGAGCCAGCGGCACAGTGGTCAAGTGCACTCAAGAGGTTGACACTGCGTCACGACCTCCAGTTGACTACACTATTGCCCCTTAGCTCTGTTGTGTCGAATTACGGACTCATTTCACCGGTGGAACGCTTCTGTCCGCGTTGCTATGCGGACGACGAGCGGGCTGGCCGACAGAAATATAATCGTTTGCTTTGGGCAATCAAATGCGTGACCGCGTGCCCTGTGCATGGACTCGCATTGAAGCGAGTACCGCAAGCGCAGCGCGGAGTTGGACAAATGTCCTGTCTTCCTGGAGTCTCTGCGTTCGATGGCTCAAGCCTCGCCAATGAGGTTGCACAAGAAGCGCGTCCACACCAAATCCGGATTGCATGGCTAATTGCAGAACTACTAGATCATTCTCATCTACACCCTGAATCTTTCAGTCAGACATCCACAATTCCAGATTTCCTTCGACACGCCAACGAATTGCTATTCGGAGGCAACATCCCAGATTTCAGCCGTTATCTTGGAACCCATACGCCATCGCTTCGAATGTGGATGAGAGGATCGCTTCGCCCCACCCTTGATTGGCTCGTTGTGATTGCATATTGTTGCGACGTGAGTGTTGCGGATGTCTTGCATGGAAACCAAAAGATGTTGAGAAAACGCGCGCCGCCTCCCCCCGGCGATGTTCCCCACAGCCAGAAGACTCGAAGAGGACGGACGAAGGAGTCGGAGGCCTTCCTTATCGCCGCTCTCAATAAACTACTAGAGTCGAAAACTGTTACGTCCCAGAAACAAGCGGCGGATGCACTCGGCATCTCACGCACTCATTTGCGCAAGATTGCACCTAGGCAGACGGCGTTTTTGGTCGAGTTTGGCAAGCAATACAGGAGGCTTGTCGCAGAGGCGACTGAAGATGAAAAATTCGCAGAATATTGGCAGTCCCACAATTCGCTCACGGATGCAGGCACTTATGCGTCAGTCCAGAAGGTACTTGCTGATGTACGGGCCAGGACTCAAAAAACGTTCAGCTACGATCTACTTAGCCGCGTAATAAAAAGGTCCAAGATTTGGCAAGCACATGAAATAAAAAATGAAAGTACGGTTAGAAACAGAGTCTCAAATGATCGCAGTCTACATCGAGACTCTGCACCGGAGCAGACCGCGAATGGACTGACATCCTTCGCGCGTACAACCAATTCCTGTCGTAAACGACATCGGCAGGTTAATTCCACACCGTACACGCTATCGAGCTATCTCCTCTTCGCTCTTGCATGCCTGGGCTTTCTCCTTGCCTATGCGTTACTGTTCTGGATTCCGACCTTCCTCGTATCTTTCGGATTCGCGCCCGCCACGGCAGCGCTTGGCGCGATGGCAGCGTCGGCGGGCGGCATGGTTGGCAGTGTCGCGCTGGTTGCGTCGGCCGGGCGCATAGCCGAGGAAACGGTGCTTATGTCGCTGACGGCTCTCGGCATTGCGTGCGTGGCGGGGCTGACATTGGGCGGACTCCACGGCGAAGTGGCCGCGCTGCTGTTCGTCGCCGGCATCGGCGCCGCGACGGGAGCCATCTGCGTTGGACAAGCCGCGCTTGCCGTGCGCATCTATCCCACCGAATTGCGTACGGCCGGCATCGGATATGCCGCCGCATGCGGGCGAGCCGGCTCCGTGATCGGGCCAGCCGTCGTAGGTGCGTTGCTTGCCCGCAGTTGCAATGCGCTGACCATCCTCGGATGGGCGACGATGCCGATGATTGCGCTATTCGTCTTGCTCGCGATGCTCAAAAGGCGGGGCGCGCCCTTTCCGCGCTAACGAACTCCGTTGGCCGCGCCGTCAGTCACGGATGTGCCGGGCGGCATCCTGGTCCGCATCGCTTTGCGATGCCGATTCGCGGTCCAGGCCGAGCTTGGCCAGAACCACCTTCATGAACTGGGCGAGCGCGGGCGTCGGCGGCTTGTCGGCTCTCGTGACGGCAACGAGCGGCCCCAGGTGAAAAGGCAATCGGCAGTCGACGGGACGCAGACCGTAGGAGTCGGCCAGATCGGTCGATACGCATCCCGGCACAAGCAGCAGCGCATCGCTTTCCCCAACGGTCCTGAGCATGAGGTGGGAGATGTGCGATGAAACGATGTCGGCTTTCACGCGCATCCCCATTTCCCGTACCGCGAACTCCAACTGTTGGCGAACGATGTTGGGCTGCGCGGGCAATATCAGCGGAAAATCCAGCAGATTTTCAAGCGTGGCGGGCCCGTCCAGAAGACGATGCTCCTTGCGGGCAACGAAACAGGGATGGTCGTCGCGCAGTTTCGCAGCCTGATAGTTGTCGCTGAAGTGTCCGCTTGCAAGTCGCCCGATGACGACGTCCAGCGTGTCCTGATCGAGGCGTTCGATCATATTTTCCATCGCATCCTCGCGTAACGACACGCGTACACGAGGGAACGCCGCGCGAAACGCATTGACGCAATCGGCAAGCGCGCCCCACCAGCCGAGCGGCAGGAATACACCGACAGAGATCGCACCGGTATCGCCGTTGCGAAGCGCTTCCAGTTCTTCCTGCGCGCGCTGAACGTCTCCCAGAATCAGATGGCCGTGACGGACCAGCACCTGGCCGAATGACGTCGCACGCATGCCGGACGGCGTGCGCTCGAACAACTGCGCACCGATGATGGATTCCGTTTCCGCCAGCGATTTCGACACCGCCGACTGGCTAACCGAAAGCACATCCGCCGCTTTGAGCAGGCTGCCTTGGCGGGCGACCTCGATAATAATCGCGACGTGTCGCAGCTTCAGTCGATGATGTAACGGTGTCATGGAAGAAGGATGGCGTGCCCGAAACGATGTGATTAGCCAGACCGATGGCCGCGCTACGGAGTCTCGCAGCGGACCGAAGTAAGCCGCAGTCTAATAGGGCCATTAAAATGGCGGCATCGGTAAAAGCCCGTCATGGTAAAACGCGTCGATAGAGTGATCTAGCAAATCCGGACAGCGAGACCACCTCTAGCAGGCTGTTGGAATACCCCGGTCGGTCCTGCACGATGTAGGTTCCCGAGATCACGGAAGAGCAGGCCGATGCGAGGTGCGGACAGTTACAACAAGTCGTTGTTCAGCACGGTGAGGCTAGAAGAATTTGTTCCGCAGGCGCATCCGCTGCGCCAGGTTCGGATATGGCTGAACGAAGCGCTGTCGAAGATGGATGCGAAGTTCTCGGCAATGTACGAAGTCGAAGCGAAGGGAGGCCGACCGAGCATCGCGCCTGAGAAGCTGGTGCGGGCGATGTTGCTGCAAGTGCTGTACAGCATCCGTAGCGAGCGGCAACTGGTTGAGCAGATCTCGTACAACCTGCTGTTCCGTTGGTTCGTCGGCCTGCCGATCGAGGAAACGGTATGGAATCACTCGGTGTTCATCAAGAACCGGGATCGGCTACTGGAATTCGACGCGGTGACGGAGCTGTTCAACGCGACGGTGGAAACGGCGCAGAAACGGGGCCTGCTGTCTGGCGAACATTTCAGCGTCGATGGCACGCTGATTCAGGCCTGGGCTAGCCACAAGAGCATCCGTCGCAAAGATGGTAGCGACGACGACCGGCCAGTCGAGGATATGATTTTTCACTTGACGCCGGCCCCGCCAAGAGGCGTCAAATCAAATGCCAATGCCATGAACGACCGGGATTCCGCAGTGACGAAATTAATCTTCTCTACGCCAGTGTCTATGCGTCATGTCGACAATACTCCGCCACGAATTGTCTCCGCCGACCTGCCTTCCCGCTTTCGATCTGCACGAATCATCTCGCTAGCGCGCTCCGCGATCATCAGCGTCGGCGAATTAGTATTGCCGGACGTGATCGTCGGCATGACCGACGCATCGACGACCCGCAAGCCGCTCACGCCGCGCACGCGAAGCCGGGAATCGACGACCGAGCCTGGATCGTCCGCCCTTCCCATCCGGCAGGTTCCAACCGGATGAAAGATGGTTGTTCCGACGTTGCCGGCTGCATACTGCAACTCCTCCTCAGTCTGGAATTGAATGCCGGGCAGTATTTCCTGCGGGCGAAACCGCTCGAGCGCGGGTGCCGCAACAATGCGCCGGGTCAGTCGCAGCGCGTTGGCCGCGACGTGGCGGTCTTCCTCCGTCGACAGATAGTTGGGCGCAATACTCGGTGCCATCAGCGGATCATTCGACGTGATGTGCACGCTACCCCGCGACGATGGCCGCAATTGACAAACGGACGCCGTAAATGCATCGAACGGATGCAGCGGTTCGCCGAACCGTTCGAGCGACAGCGGCTGCACATGGTACTGGACGTCGGGGCGCGACAGCGTTTTATCGTTCGGGTCCGACTTCGCAAACACGCCGAGCTGCGACGGCGCCATCGCCATCGGCCCGCTTCTGAACAGTCCGTACTCGAGACCGATCATCAGCTTGCCCCACCAGTGAGCACTGAGCGTGTTCAAGGTCCGCACACCTTCAACCTTGAATGCCATGCGCAATTGCAGATGATCCTGCAGATTCTCGCCGACGCCGCGCAGATCCTCCACCACCTCGATTCCAAGCTTCGCCAGACGATCGGCATTTCCGATTCCCGACAATTCCAGCAATTGCGGAGAATTGACCGCGCCGGCACACAGGATCACTTCACGCTTTCCCTTGGCAATGCGCGATTCGCCGCCGTGACGAAACTCGATTCCGGTGCAGCGCTTGTTCTCGAACAGGAGTCGTCGGGTCTGCGCGTTCGTCAGAATCGTCAGGTTCCCCCGCTTCGCCACGGGTCGAAGATAACCTTTCGATGCATTCCAGCGAATGCCGTGCTTCTGATTGACGTCGAAATATCCGACGCCGGTGTTGTCGCCGCGATTGAAATCGTCCGTTGCGGGTATGCCGGTCTGCTCGGCGGCTTGCGCGAACGTTTCGAGAATGTCCCATTTCAGTCGCTGCTTTTCTACGCGCCACGGGCCGCCGGCGCCATGAGCATCGCTTGCACCGCCGTGATAGTCCTCGCTCTTCTTGAACGTTTCGAGCACCGAGTCCCATCGCCAGGACGAATCGCCCGTCATTCGCGCCCACCCGTCGTAATCCTCTCGCTGACCGCGCATGTAGATCATGCCGTTGATCGACGAGCACCCACCCAGAACCCGGCCTCTTGGATAGGACAGCGCCCTGCCGTTCAATCCCGCCTCGTCACGGGTCTTGTAACGCCAGTCGGTCCGTGCGTTTCCGATGCAATAGAGATACCCCACCGGAATATGAATCCAGTGGTAGTTGTCCTTCCCGCCCGCCTCGATCAGCAGCACGGATACGTCATCGTCCTCGCTCAAGCGATTCGCGACCGCGCAGCCAGCCGTACCTGCTCCGACCACGATATAGTCGAACTCGCCAACCGATTGCGTCAAGCGGGCTTCGTTGATCTCTCCTGCCGACATCTTGCCTCCTGGATTATTTGCATGACATCTGCGCGTCGTTCCGGACACTTGCCTCCACCAGGGCAAATCCGATCATCGCCGGCGCAGGCAACGTCAGGTCAACATCTGCCTCGCGACGGATCGGGAACGCAACCATTCCATGGTGATCAGCAGCAGACTTGAGAAGACGATGAAAATGGACGCGAGCGCGGCGACCGTGGGCGTGATGTTTTCGCGAATCCCGATGAACATCTGAAGCGGAAGCGTTCCCTGAGTCGGACCGGCGATGAACATCGTGATCACGACGTCGTCCAGCGACGTAGCGAACGCAAACAGCGCGCCGGAAATCACCCCTGGCGCAATGATCGGCAACGTAACGGCAAAAAATGTTCGTACCGGCGATGCCCCCAGGCTCAGGCTGGCTCGCACATAGTTCTGGTTGAAGCCGGCAAGCGTCGCATTGACCGTGACCACGACGAACGGCGCGGCGATCACCGTATGCCCGAATATCAGTCCAGCATACGTTCCGGCCAGTCCCCATCGGGCAAACAGCAGGTACATCCCGACGCCGGTGACGATGACCGGGACGATCATCGGCGAGATCAGGACGGCGACCAGCAAACCCTTGCCCCTGAACGATGCCTTGTTCAATCCCAATGCCGCCAGCGTTCCGAGGACGGTTGCAACGACCGTCGCGATCGGCGTCACGATGAAGCTGTTTGCGCCGGCGCGCGCCCAGTCCGTGGACGTGAACAGATTGTGATACCACCTGAACGAGAATCCGTGTATCGGATAGACGAGAAATGAGTTCTCGTTGAACGAAAGCGGAATGATCGCCAGGATCGGCAAAATCAAAAACAGTAGCACCACGACGTTTGCCGATCGCAGTGCGTAATGCCATACGATTTCCGGCGTCGACATGTAGGGCGCGAAACGCGGCACGTGAGTTTTCATGATGCTAAGCCACCTTGATTTCCGAACCGACGATCCTTCGATAGAGCGCGAAGAGCACCAGCGTCACCAGGAGAAGGACCGCACCGAGCGCACAGGCCATCCCCCAATTCAGGGCCACGTTGGTGAAATACGCGATGTAGTAACTGACCATCTGGTCGCCGGCGCCACCGAGCAGCGCCGGGGTGATGTAATAGCCCAGCGAGGTAATGAATACCAGCAACCCGCCCGCGCCGACACCGGGAAGCGTCTGCGGCACGTAGACTTTCCAGAATGCCCCGAAAGGATGACTACCAAGAGAAATGGCCGCTTTGGTGTAGCTAGAAGGAATCGACTTCATCACGCTGTAGAGCGGCAGGATCATGAATGGCAGCAAGATGTGCGTCATCGCGATCAACACCCCCGTCCGGTTGAACAGGAGCGACAGGGGCGTCGAAATCACCTGCAGCGCCATCAACGCCTTGTTGACGAGGCCCGCCCCCTGGAGAATGACGATCCACGCCGAGATCCGCACGAGAATCGACGTCCAGAACGGCAGAAGCACCAGGATCATGACGAGATTCGCCTTTCGAGCCGGCAGAATCGAGATCCAGTAAGCGAGCGGATAACCCAGCACCAGCGCCGCAAGCGTCACAAGCCCGCTGATCACGAAGGTCCGCATGAACACCGCACGGTATGCGGACGCGCCGTTCTCGACCGGCACGATGCGGCCGCCCGAGTCCTCACGATAGTCGATCGTGGCAAGGAGATACTGGCTCGTGTAACGGGACGATACGCTTGCGATCGCCTGCCAGTAGCTTGTATCGGCCCAGCGCGGGTCGACTTCGATCAGGCGCCTTTGCATATCCTGCGCGGAAATCGCCGCATCGTCATCGGTGAAAGGAAGCGCGCTGGTCGTCTTGTAAAACAACGACCGGAACCCATCCTTGAGGCCGTTCAGCCGACCGGCGGCGGTGCCGGTATCGTTGTCGCCACCGTTGCTCTCCACGTCGAGCACCAGCGCACGGTAAGCCTCGGCAGGAACGGGTGACTTGCCATCCCAGTGGCGCAATGCCGAGGTCGTCTTCGGCAATGCATCGACCACCTCGGGACTTTGAACCGATCGAGAAATCATCGATGCGACCGGCATCACGAACACAAGCAGGATGAACAGAACGAGGGGCGCCACCAGTCCAAACGCCACGACCTCCTTTCGAAACTGAACGGCTCGCAGCGACCGCTTGAGCTGGCGTGTATCCCAGCTCTGTTGCCGAGAAGTTATGGTGCTCATGCTTCTTCCCCCGGTCGTTACTTCGCGGCCCAAGCCGTAAAGCGCTGCTCCAGTGCGTCGCCGTGGTCCGTCCAGAACTCGACACTGTTGGGAATGGCGGTTTTGCCATTCTTCGCTGAATTGGGAAGCGCTGCCTGTGTTGCCGCATCGAGCATTTTCAGCGCTGCCTTGTTGGTCGGACCATACGGAATCTTCTGCGCGAACGCGACTTGTGCCTGGGGCTTGAGCACATACGAGATGTATTTTTCGGCCGCTTCCTTGTTCTTCGAGCCCTTCGGAATGACGAAGAAATCGAGTTCGTAAATACTCTGATCCCACGCAATACCGAGATTCTTGTTTCCTTCACGCACTGCCGCGTCGATGCGACCGTTATATGCGGTCGACATCGCGACGTCACCCGCAATCAGGAATTGCGGAGGCTGTGCGCCAGCCTCCCACCACTGGATGTAGGGCTTGAGTTCGTCCATCTTCTTGAACGCGCGTTCGACACCCGCGGACGTGCCGAGCACCGTGTAGACGTCCTTCGGCGCCACCCCGTCAGCCATCAGCGCGAACTCCAGGTTATAACGAGCCTCCTTCTTCAATCCCCGCTTTCCCGGAAATTTCTTGACGTCCCAGAAATCCTTCCAGCCTTGCGGCGCGCCCTTGGTCAGCGTGGGGTTGTATGCGAGCACGGTCGACCACACGAAAGTGCCGGCTGCGCAAGGCGTGGCAGCTCCGGCCATCAGGTCGCTCTTGTTGGCGATCTTGGACCAGTCGAGTTTCTCGAAGAGACCATCCTGGCATCCGCGACCGACGTCCGCCGCTTCCACCTCCAAGACATCCCAGGTGACATTTCTGGCCTCGACCATCGCTTTGACCTTGGCCATGTCACCCGTGTACTGGATGGCATTCGTCGCTATGCCGCTTTCCTTCGCGAACGGGTCCACCCACGCCGCCTTTTGAGCATTGCCGGCCGCGCCACCATAGTTGACGGTCGTGAGACCATCGGCGAAAGCTGCCACCGACAGAGACGCGAGCAGCGCGGCGCAAATCATTTTCGAATTCGATTTCATTGTCTCCTCCTACTGAGTGATAAAAACTAAACAGTCAGCTCAAGATCTTCAGGTGGTCCTCCCGGAACGACAGCGCAATCCGGTTTCCCTGACGAACGTGCGACCGCCAATCGTGTTCGAGGGGAACCTTGACGAAACACTCGGCTTGCCCCGGGCCACGGCAACGCAGTCGGACGTGGTCGCCGAAATAAATTGCGTCGAGCGTTTCGGTTTCGATGACATTGCCCTCGTTGGCCGCGAACGTCGATTCGACAGAGAGCCGTTCCGGTCGGATAACCGCCGTCGCCTGGTTGCCGACGTCAACGGACGCCACATTCAGTGCGCGCACCGTCGTCCCGTCTGCGAGCCGAAGCTGGCAGCGGTCGCCGTTCCTTGCAACGACCGTGCCGCTCATCCGGTTGTTGTCGCCGATGAAATTCGCGACGAATAGATTCGTCGGTGATTCGTACAGGCGATCCACGGTATCGAGCTGCTGAATCACGCCCTGGTCGAACACGGCAACACGATCGGACATCGTGAGTGCTTCACTCTGGTCATGCGTGACGTAGACGAAAGTCAGTCCGAGCTCTTCGTGAAGCGCCTTCAACTCGAGCTGCATGTGTTCGCGCAATTGTTTGTCGAGCGCGCCGAGGGGTTCGTCCATCAGCACGAGCCGAGGGTTGAATACGAGTGCTCGTGCCAGCGCAACGCGCTGCTGCTGACCGCCGGACAGCTGGCTGGGCATCCGTTTGCTCAGCTTATGCATGCCGACCATGTCGAGCGCTCGCTTGACCCTTGCCTCCCGTTCAGCGGGCGGCATTTTCCGAACCTTGAGCGGGTATTCCAGATTCTGCGCGACCGTAAGATGAGGAAAGAGCGCGTAGTTCTGGAACACCATCCCGATATTGCGTTTATGTGGCGGGATCCGATTCAGCAACTGGCCATCGAGCCAGATCTCGCCATCGGTTGGATACTCGAATCCTGCGAGCATCATCAGACAGGTCGTCTTTCCTGAGCCGGATGGGCCGAGCAAAGTCAGGAATTCGCCCTTTTGGATTTCAAGGTTGAGATCCTTGACGACTAGCGTCTCGCCGTCGTAAGTTTTTTTGACGTGACGAAAGCTCACAAGAGCCTGGGTCGGATCGTGCATGGCTGTCTCCAATGTAAGAATATTCACATCCCGCCGTAGCCTTGCGCACGTCGGCTGTGTGTCGCGTTGATTCATCCGGCGAACCACCGGCGCGACTGTCTCGTCGTCGCGACGTTCGCTTTGCACCGCGCTTCATGCGGGAATGCTCGACTCGTCGCGCGACTCGACAAGACCCGCAACTAGCTGGGCAAATACTCTTCGGACCAGCTATCTCCGATCGCATGTCGGGCAATCAGCATCTCGATCTCGGCATCGCTGTATCCGAACTCGCGCAGGACGGATTGCGTCGATGCACCGAATTTTTCAGCTGGTGCCAAGGCGCGAATCCGGGCATGGCGCGGACGAATCGCGAAGGGATCGAGCTGCGTGACACATCGACCGCTAGGATGATTCGCATAGACGCTGAACGAGTAGCTGCCGTTGTCGATACCGGGGCGATCGTCGCTAGGCCGGCTGTTGTGCCGACGCAGATTGACGATGTTGTCCGGCACCGCCGCCGCGATATTGGCGGCCTGCAACCTGATCTGCCAAGACGCGGCGGACGCGGTACCCAGCGCGGACGCGAGGAATGCAGCCGGATCCTTGGCTGCCGCAATTCCGGCCAGACCTTCTACTCGATCCAATTCGTTTAACTCACTTTCGCTGGTGTCCACATAGATCCAGTCGTCCGCGGCCCGGAAGAATCGAGACATCGCGCCGTAGCCGCTCGCCTCGCGACCGGACGGCTCGTCGAATGGTGGGCGATTCGCATAGTCATACGCGAACGGAATCTGTACCAGATTGCCGAGTGCCGACAAGGAGGTTCTCGCGCGCCCGACCTCGCCTGTTTTCGCCTTGCGGTAAAGCGCGGCAGCCACACCTAGCGCAGCCGCGAATCCGCACATGACGTCGATCGTTCCGACATGCGCATGCTCCTCCGGCGTCTCCATGCCGCCGCCGAATCGCACCATGATCCCGGTGCACGCCTGGATCAGATCGTCGTAGCCAAGGTAGTCGGTCCGCGGCCCGCGTCGAGGACCGCCGAAGCAGTCGAGCTGGCAGAAGATCACGCCGGGATTGATGGAACGGAGGCTCGCCTCGTCCAGCCCCAGCGGCTCAAGCTGACGATCCGGGGCATTCATGACGATCACGTCGACAGACCGGGCGAGTCGAGTGAACACCTCGCGTCCATCCGGATGGTTCAGATCGACGAGCACGCTCCGCTTCCCACGCGCCGACGACATCCCGAAGACCACGGTGTTCCACGGATCATAATTCGGCACGACGGGGTCGAGTTTGATGACATCGGCACCAAAACGGCCGAGAAACGACGCCGAATGGGGGCCGGCAATCACGTTCGTCAGGTCGAGCACACGCACCCCGTCGAGCCACCCCTGTGTTGGTACCCCCGACGGAGCCGGCAGTTCAGTACGCTCCTGCTCATCCAGAATGGCTAACGCATCCCGGAAGGTCACCGGATGGCGGGACGCCGGCGAGAGCATGGATTCGGCACAGTCTTCAAGCCACGCGACCGGCCCGGGCTGTTTCATCACACCGTATTCGAAATCGTCGACATTCACGACCAGGCCGGCAGTATTCGCGTGGCCGTCATGCAGCCACTCCCGCGTCGTCCGGTGTGCCGCTCCAGGGAAACCTCCTTCACCGAAAATCTTTTCCCACTCGGCAGCTGTTTTCGTACGAAAAACTTCCTTCATACGCGCGGAAATGCGCTTCGCCCACGCTTCAGGTAACGGATAAACCCCTAGCGACGCGTTCCCTTCCCATTCGCGAATCGGCAGGTACGGATCATCGACCCGTGGCAAACCGGCCTCCAGCATTTCCTCGTACAGTCCCATCGCCTGCAGACAGCGGCGTGCGTGCGAGCGATGTGACGGGCATACCGTATAAAACTTGCGACCGTCGGCGCACTCGTAGGTCCGGTAGAACGGATCCAGATATTCCTGCAGCGCTTCGTACGACAGATCCATCGGTAGATTGTTGGAGCGCCGCCGCTCGATTTCCTTTTCGCGCAGGGTCTTGTATCGCTCGGGGTAGTTCTCGATATGGATCGAGTTGTAGGAGAGCCCCTCCATCACAGCCGACGCCAGCGGGACCTCGATTTCATCTCCCATGCCGGTGCGCTGCCGTGCCTGCAACGCAAGCCCAACAGCCGAGACGGCCAGCATGGTGCCGTAGGCAGACGCCAGCGGCAACGGCGAGAAACTCGGGTTGATGCCCATCAGCACGCGGTTCTGCCCCATGTCCGTAAAAACGCCCGAAGCCGCCGCGATGATCGGCTCGAACGCGCGCCATTCGCGACGTAACTGGTCGTTGCTGGCAAAGCCGGGCATCGAGAGCGTGATCAGTTGCGGGCGTGCTTCACGCAACTTCGCGAAATCGAGACCCAGCCGCGCCATCACGCCCGGCCGGAAGTTCTCGATGACAACATCCGCGCGGCGGATCAGATCCTTGGCTTCTTCCAGGCCTTTGTCGGTCTTCAGATCGATCTGCAGGCAATGCTTGCCGCGATTGAGCACCGCATTGGCCGGGCTATCCCAAAGCGGCCCGGCTGGAGGATCCACGTGAATGACGGTCGCACCAAGATCCGCGAGGATCATCGCGACGGCTGGCCCCGCAATGTACTGGCCGAAATCGATGACTTTCACACCGCTGAACGGCAATTGATTGCACTTTCCCATAATCCGCCGAGTCGCCTCCAGACTGGCCGCATCGCGCGACCGTCGATCATCATGTTGTGGACAATCCCCGTCACCGCCGGCCGGCCGCGTCGAGTCGCGGTTGGATGCCGGTCAAGCGGGATGGAAGCAACTTTCGATGAGAAGCCGTGGCGGGTAAAGCAATAAAAAAAACGAGGATGGGTACGTTTTTTTTATGACTCGAGCAGATGATGGGCAGATCGGAGATCGCGTCCCGGCAACCGGACTCGCATGCCGCATGCGAGATCAGAATCTCGCGTGTGCCCCCTGAACCTGTGCAGTGAGCCATTCGACGAACGCAGCCGCATGAGGATTGACGATGCTGTGCGGGGAATAGACGAGGTAGAACGCCTCACTGGTTGGAAGGCGTGGTTTCAGTGGCGCGATCAACTGGCCGGAGATCAGCATGTGCTCGACGAGGGACGACCTTGCGAGTGCAACGCCCTGACCGAGTTCAGCCGCCTTCAAGGCCGAAATCAGCGTGTCGAATTGCATTCCCTTCGAAGAATCGACCTTCGATGCGCCCGCTTTTTTGAGCCAGTATCCCCAACCTTCCTCGTAGCCGAGCACATGGAGAAGTTCGAAACGCGCGAGGTCCTTCGGCACCGAAAGCGGTGCTTTGGGAGACAGCAACCCGGGAGCACAGACCGGCAGCAGCGTGTCCCAGGTCAGTCGCTCAGCACGCAGCCCCGTCCATTTCCCGTGCCCGTAGCGGATCTCCAGATCGGCTTCGACATCGGTGACGCTGCTATCGCCTCCCCAGATATTGCTCGTAATGCGTAGATTGACGTCCGGATACCGCTTGCGAAAGTCCGGTATGCGCCATGCGAGCCAATGCGTGAAAAATACCAGACTCACTCGCACCGTCAGCACCTTCAGATGGCCTTGCCCGAAAATCTCGTCGGTGGCGGCAGCAAGCCGCTCTATCGCTTCATGCACGACTGGCAGGTAGGCGAGCCCGGCCTCGGTCAACTCGATGCCTCGCGGCAGGCGCTTGAATAACGCCGTACCGAGCTGGGATTCAAGTCCTTTCACCTGCTGGCTGATCGCGGCCTGGGTCAGATTCAACTCGGTCGCCGCGTGCGTGAAACTGAGGTGCCGGGCTGACGATTCGAATGCGCGTAGCCAATTGAGCGGTGGAAGTCGTTTCATCGTGCGAATCGTTGCAATAGATCTGTTGGGCAAAAGAGGGTACCGGCATTCTATTGCACCGATGCGATCGGAATCGGTCGCTGGGCGCCGCGGCGGATGGTGAGAGGCAACGACAAGTTACTCGCCAGCGCGACATCATATGAGGGATCGGCAATCGATATCGACCGCATTCGGGTGGACCTTCCGCAGGAATTGCTCGCCGTAGTGTCATCAGCATTGAGCCCGCTCTCGATCATCTTGATCGCGTAGAACGCCACCGACGTGCAACGCGATATCGACGCTCATCTGGAACAACCGGTTGAAGCGGACCGGTTGCGGCGAATTGCTCCCCTCATATCGAAGGTATCAACTTGCGTAGCACCTTCAATTTCCCAGTGCCGCTCTATCCGAAGCGGATCCTGCCAAGTACCGCGGCCGACAACGCAATCCCATCAACAAGCCACCGAGCTTAACAAGGTGTCCGTTCGGGCCAAGTTGCACAGCTAAACGATGGTGGAATTTCGAGCCGACACTACCAACTGACAACGGCCAGCGACCTCCAAGCGAGGGGGACTTTGATTTATATAGGAATTTATTTGGGGTCGCAAGGCAAGGCCTTGCTGGGCTTAAAGGCGATCGACAGGAAAAATGGGTGGAAATCAAGGGCACCCCCATGCCCGCGGTCTCATTGAGCACGACGTGAAGAGTCGGATAGAGTGCGTCACGCTCACGGCACTCGGTTTGGCGACATGCTTCGCAATACGCCTCCCAGCCTTCGTCGGTGTGGTCGATCGGTGCAGGAACGGCCGCGCGGACGTGCGCGGAGACGACGTCATCGAGACATTTCCGATTGCCCTCCAGCACCGCGAGATTCTTACGCCGAAACGCATCTTCGATCAGCGCGCGTTCGGCGTCGTCGATTGTCCGGAAGCCCGCGTAATCTTTATCGCCCCAGGCTTCAGCGTAGTCCCAGTCATACAGTGACCGGATATCGTTCAGTCTCTGCCCTTCGACGACATAGCGCACGAGCGTCAGACACATGTCCATGACGAACAGCCTCTGATTCAACGCGTCCATGATCCTTGCCGGCATTCTGTCGACGAGGTACTCCAGCGACTCCGCGTTTGCGCGCCGGTAGACGCGCACCGCCCGGCTCGCCACGTCCGGTGCGGCGGCCCGGTCATTTAACGGTCCTGCCACGGTCAACAGTTTGACCAGTGACCAGGTCGTCACGGCGGCATAACCCGGATGAAAAGCCACGATTGAAGCGCGATCGCCATAGCCAAATCGCGCGAGCACGTCGAGGTACTGTTCGAGCCGCTCCAAGGTGCGCACGCACGCATCAAGCGATTGATTCAATACTGGTTTATCCGGTGTTCAAGCGAAAGGCGATCCCGTTCGCGCGCCCGGGCATGCTTATTTCCGTCGACCCAAGTTGTCGGATTTGATCAAGAATCCGGCGCAGATTGCGCTTCCGGTTTCCACTAGACTTACTCGCATATAGGTAACGATCGGTAATACAGCAGCGAGACATGCGAACCCATGGGAAGCGCACGTCTGAATGAAACGATTGCCCGCGGACGTGTACCGCATGGCGTCGGCCCGATCGCCGGACGCATGAGCATGGGGTGAAAGTCGGTCTAATTATAAGTTATGCGAATGAAACGATATTGACGAAACCCGGTGCCGATTGCGGTCGCCGGGCTTGATTGCGCGAGCGAGTCGCTTCGGGGAACGGTCCACGCGGCAGGACGCGGTGGGCGCGCCAAATCGCTAACGGGCGCGCGATGTTGGGGGGGGGGCGTTGCCATGTGTCGATCACGGTGCCATGTGTCGATCACGGTCCCATGTGATCGGCGCGCGACAGCGATCGGAGTTATGCATACCGGTGCGTCGCGGGTGATGCGGGCACTTCGCCGTTCCGCGGGACGGGCTTGGGTAGAGGATCGAGAGGGATCTTCGATCGCATCGTCGCCGCATGAGCGTTCACGGCCACGAGCGATGCCAGTGCCGCGGCGGTGCATGTCGACGTTCGGCGATGTCGGATGCCACACACGATACGAACAACCAAGTACACGACCGATGACGATCAAGCTACGTGTGAACGCGACCACGAACAAGCCGGCGGCCATTGCCCTGGGGGCAGCGGTGGCATTTTCCCTGCCGGCTGGTGCGGCGGGCACGCCCGTGCTGACATCGCTGGGGCAGTCCGGCGGGCTATTGATTCCATACGGATTCACGCTGCCTGAAGGAACATTCGAGGGGCAATACAACAACTACATCGATCCACGGTTCGGGAAGCAGACGACGAGTTCGGACATCGTCTGGGGCGCGATCGGCCTGTTTCCGCACGTGGAGATATCCGGCGGTCTGGCGAACTATCCAGGCGACGTACGCACGACGGTGCCAGGCTACGACCACATCGTGCTTCGACATCTGATGGCGAACGCAAAGGTCTCGATTCCGAAGTTCTTCACATACCAGCCGGACATCGCGATCGGCATCAATGACGTTGGCGGGCAAACGCATTACTTCCGGTCCACCTACGGTGTCGTATCGCAAGTGCTCGGGCCCGCGACGCTGACGGTCGGCTACGGGCACGGCGACCGGCTCGACGGGGTGTTCGGCGGCGCCGAGCTTCGGCTGTGGCACACGGGCCTGTCGCTGCTGGCGGAGCACGATTCGAAAACGCCCTATGCGGGCATCCGCTTCCAATCGCCGCCGATCAAGTGGCTGGCCGACGCGAGCCTCGTGGGCACCGTGATGCGCTCCCTCAGGCATACGGACGGGATCGCGCCGCGCACGTCGTTCTCGATCGGCGTGCAGATTCCGCTCGGTCGGCGGTTCGATGCCGCGCGCTGCGGCGACGGCTTGTGTAGCGACGCGCCGGTTGTCGCGGCAGGCACATCGGCGCCGGACGACACGCTGCGCCCTGCGGCCGCGCTCGCGCCGCTCAGCGCATTCACGCGGATCGAGCCTGCCACGCCTGCGGCGGCGGATGCGTCACGCGACGATCGAGTCATGCCGTCGCTTCACACGCCGCCGGATCTCGTTCGGACCGCCGCGCCGGCAGTCGACGCGGCGCCGGACCCGGCGGCGCTCGACAGGATCGTGCGCGCGCTGACGGACGCCGGACTCGAGCGCGTGCGCGCCGGCATGGCGGGCGCGGATCTCGTCGTCGAATATGAAAACCACCGCTACAACCAGAACGAGGCGGACGCGCTGGGCATCGCGCTCGGCGCGGCGGCGGAGTACGCGCCGAAGGGCGTCGAGACCGTGCGCATCGTAATCAAGAAGGCGAACGAGCCGGTGGGCGAGTTGAGCGTCGATCGGGCGGACTACGCGCGCTTCGTCGCGGGTGGCGCGTCGACCGCCGCCGGCGCGTCGCTGTCGATGCGCACGCGGCCGACGCACGATGCTGATTCGATTGCGTGGGTAGGCAACGCCCGCGCGCACGGGCTCGTACGGATCCAGGTCGCGCCGGTCACGCACTACCTCTACGGCACTGAGTACGGCAACTTCGACTACTCCGTGGGCGCGAAAATCCAGGGCTTCGTGCCGCTGTGGCGCGGCGCGGAACTGTATTCGAGCGTGATCGTGCCGATTGCGAACAGCAAGAACATGGACAACGGCCGCGTCTACGACCAATACCGCTTGCGCGGCGGGCTGTCGACCGTTGCGCTCGTGCAGAGCTTCTGGATTGCGCCGCGCGTTTTCAACGTGACCGCGCTCGGCAAGTTCGACCTCCAGTACCTGGGCGTCGAGAACGAGACGACCGCGTTCGTACCGGGCCGTCCCGACGTGGTGCGGCTGAAGCTCGCCTATCTGCATCACGAACCGGGCAAGGATGCGCTGCCGGCGGAGAAGAACGCGCTGCTCACGTACCGGTGGGTCGAGCCCGCATGGAAGATGTGGATCGAGGCAGGCGTCGCGCGCTATGTCGGTGGCGACAAGGGCCCGCTGATCACGTTGACGCGCTGGTTTGACGACGTGTCGTTCAGCGTGCAGGGATGGCATAGCGGCCACGGCTCGTTCGTCGGCGCGTCGGTCAGTTTCCCGTTGACGCCGCGCCAGGGCATGAAGCCGGGGATCGTGCAGATCAACGGGCCCGAGCAGTTCTCGCTCAATTTCCGCACGCGTGTCGGATCGTCGAACTATCTCGCGCAAGACGGCGCCGAGAATCTCGACTTTGCCTACAACGCGCAACAGTTCCTGCTCAACCAGGGGCGCTTCAGCGCCGAGTACTTCGCGACGCAGCTTTACCGGATGCGCGATGCCTACAAGCGCTACGCGCATTCCGCCGGCGTGGCGCCGCCCGCGACGGAGGCGGCGCTGCCGGCTGACGGCGTGCAGCCGTCGACCGCGCGCGAGGCAAGCATTCAATGATCGAGGGACCGGAGAGTCCTCGGGAAAATCGGGTTGATCTAACGGAGAAAATCAATGAAGACCATGAAGAAAGCGGCACTGAGGGCATTGCAAGTCGGCACGTTTGCGCTCGCGGGTACGCTCGCGGCCTGTGGCGGAGGTGACGACAGTCCGAGCACGACGCCTTCGAATGCGTCGTCGGCCACGATCAACGGCACGGCCGCGACCGGCGCAGCGATGGCGAACGCGGCGATCACGATCGTGTGCGCGACCGGCAACGGTTCGGGCACGGCCGACGCGAACGGCGCTTTCTCGGTCACGTTTGTGCTCGCGGGGCCGTGCGCGATCACCGGCACGAACGGGACGACCACGCTGCACTCGTTCGCGAGCGGCGGCGGCACGTTCAACGTGACGCCGTTGACCGAACTGCTGCTGGCCTATCTGGCGGGGCAACTGGGCACGGACCTGAACGGGCTGCTGTCGGGCCTCACGTCCAATCCGACGTATCAAAGCGCGTTGACGAACCCCGCTGTCGTTGCGGCCGCGGCGAATGGGGTTGCCCAGACCATCAAGAACGAAACCGGCGTCACGCTGTCGACGTCCGCGTTCCTGACGACGCCGTTCAAGCCAGGCCAGGCCGGCCAGGATTCGGACCTCGAAGCGCTGAAATCGAAGGGTGCGCTCGGAGGAAACGGCCAGCCGTCTGCGACGTTGCTCGGCAAGGTGGGTGACGCCGGCAAGGCAGCTGGCAAGCCCACCGGCGGCACCGGCGGCAGCGGCAACCCGGCGTAACGGCGAGCGAAGCCGCGCGCGGCGCCATGCGCGCGGATTCACACCCGGCGCGTTGCCCGCCACGCGGTTCGATGTCGAACGCGCGCGCCGGGGCAACCGTGCCTTGGCGGCTGATATGACGCCCCGTGTCAATCGGGTTCGTTTTTTCAGTTTTCGAAGGCACGTTGCCTGAATTTCCCGAGGGCGACGTAGCAGCAAATCTCGCCGGGCATGCCGCCTGCCGACTTGTTCCGGCCAGCGAAGTGAGTTCGAGGGTGAAAGACGAAATTGCCTCAGCGCTCAAGAAAGGGCCTGAGCTTGTCTGCACGGCTGGGATGCATCAGCTTGCGCATCGCCTTGCTCTCAATCTGACGGATCCGCTCGCGGGTCACGTCGAACTGCTTGCCGACCTCTTCAAGCGTGTGATCGGAGTTTGTGTCGAGCCCGAATCGCATCCGCAGAACCTTGGCCTCGCGCGGCGACAACCCGGCGAGTGCTTCGTCGATCGCCGCGCGCATGTTCGCGTGAATCGCCGCCTCAGCCGGTGAACTCGCCGAGACATCCTCGATCATGTCGCCGAGTGTTGCATCGGCGTCGTCACCCACCGGGGTTTCGAGCGAGACAGGTTGCTTGGCGATCTTGAGGATACCGAGCACTTTCTCCTCGGACATCTCCATGCGCTTTGCCAGCACTGCGGGATGCGCTTCCTGCCCTGTCTGTTGCAAGATTTCGCGCGATATCCGATTCAGCTTGTTGATCGTCTCGATCATGTGGACCGGCACGCGAATGGTCCGCGCCTGATCGGCGAGCGCACGCGTGACAGCCTGCCGGACCCACCAGGTCGCGTAGGTCGAGAACTTCCAGCCGCGCCGGTATTCGAACTTGTCCACGGCCTTCATCAGGCCGATATTGCCCTCCTGGATCAAATCCAGGAACTGCATGCCGCGGTTCACGTATTTCTTGGCGATTGAAATGACAAGACGAAGGTTCGCCTCGATCATCTCGCGCTTGGCCTGCCGCATTTTCAGTTCCGCGGCACTCATCTGGCGGTTGATCTGCTTGAGCTGCTGGAGCGGCAACGAGACCCGGGACTCGATGTCGACGAGTTTCTGCTGCGCCGCCTGAATAGCCGGCTGATGCCGCTCGAGCGCCGCGCCAAACTGCTGCGAGGTCGCCGCCGCTCGGGTCGTCCATTCAAGATCGGTCTCGTGGCCCGGGAACGAGTCGACAAACGCGTCGCGCGGCATGCCGCAACGGTCGACAGCAATCGCCAGGATACTGCGCTCGATCGCGCGAACCTCAGTCACTTGCCCATGGACAATTGCGCACAGGCGGTCGATGGTCTTGGCGGTAAAGCGGATCGGCGCGAGCTCACACTGGATCGCCATGCGCACCTGCGCAGCGGCTGCGGAACGGGCACCGCCAGTGACAGGCACATCGGGCAACTGCTCGAACAGTGCACGCACGCGTGCGAAAATCGCAAGACTGTCGTTCGTGAGTTCTTCGAGGCGCGCCGCGTTCGCCTTCTCCGAATCCCCGGCATCCGTTTCGACGTCGTCTTCGTCCGAATCATCGTCGGCGGCGAGTGCTTCCGCATCCTCTTCTTGGGACTCCGGCGTCATTTCGCTTTCATCGGCGTCGACACTGATGCCATCGACCAGTTCGTCGATACGGAGTTCGCCTGCCACGATGCGGTCGACATCGGCAAGAATCGTGGACACGATCGACGGACACGCGGCAATCGCTTGAATCATGTCCTGTAGACCATCTTCGATCCGTTTCGCGACCTCGATTTCACCGGCGCGGGTCAGCAGTTCGCTGGCCCCCATCTCACGCATGTACATCCGAACCGGATCCGTGGTGCGGCCGAATTCGGAATCGACGGTCGATAGCGCAGCTTCCGCCTCCTCGTCCGCCTGATCGTCGGATGCCACGGCCGGCGCAGCGTCGGTGAGCAGGAGCGCTTCGGCGTCCGGCGCTTGTTCGTACACGGCCACGCCCATGTCGCTGAACGTGCTGACGATGGTGTCCATCGCCGCCGTTTGAGCAAAGTTGTCGGGCAGGTGATCGTTGATGTCCGCGTGGGTGAGATAGCCGCGCTCGCGACCGAGCGCGATCAACGCGCGCATCTGGTGCTGGCGCTCCTCATTCTGGCGTGCCAGTGACGCGATGTCCGTCGGCGTCAGGGCCTGGGGCTTTCCCTTTGACACACGGCGGCCGGCTTTTGCCGTGGCCGTGATTTCAGGGGATGTGGAATCGTTCCGATCAGAAATTGCCAATACATGCTCCTCGACAGATGAGCCGACGATCGTCGCGAGCATGACGCCAGAATGGGTTGCCTGCCGGGATGCGAACGGAATCGTGATACGCAAAGATGGTCGAGGCCGGGACGCCTCGCTCGAAATCCGTATGCGCAGCTTGTGGGGGGCGTGAATGATACCGGAAAGTATTGTGCGGCACAACACGGGGCCCTTGGATTTCCATGCACTTTACCGGTGTAGCCCGCTCTAGCTGCGATTAAGGGGGTAGCAGTCGCCTCCCCCAACCGCCCCTGCACAGGAAGGAGTTCGGTCACCTTGCGGCCATACGTCGATGGCGAGGTTGAAATTGACGTTTAGAGAAAACTCATCTGCCGAGGATCCCGCTCCGGCATCTTGACCGACAGCACATCTTTCGCGGCTCTACGCATTCGTGCAACAAGCGGTACGCCGACACCGTCAATCGTGAGCCCGAAGCCATACGCTTCGATGTCGACTCGCTTAAGCTTCGGAACGGGTTCCCACATCGGCTTCCAACCGTGCGTCGCGGTACGAGCGAGCAACCGACGCCTCGAAGGTTGGTTAGCAGACCACCATCAAGCATTTATGATCGGCCAACTGGCGGTATGGCAAAAAGTCGCTCGTCCCACACGACCGGTTGTGGATCCGTCACGATGATCCGCGCGGTGTCAGGATGCGCCAGATTCACGAGCACGTTGAACTCTGCACGGACGACGACGGAAGGGACGATCAGGAGTGCTGTACGCGATTCTGCCATCCATTCGTCGCCGAACTGCCGTGCTGCCTGCAGTGCCGCCGCACCCCATCCTCTCGGCAACGTTTCTGCCGTATGGCGTTCGACGCTGACGTCGTCGGGAACGGTTGCTTCGACCCATCCGTGGGTTTTCGGCACCTTGCCGATGCGTGCATGCACGAGCACCTCGAGCATCGCACCCGCGAAGGTCGACGCCGCGTAGATGACAGGCCGGCCCGGACCATTAAAGCGGCCACCGACCAGCATCGCGCCGGTGCCGCTCCAGATCGTGTGTCGCGTGTCACCGATGCGAAACAACTTCATGCCGGTAGCCCGTAGAACAGTTTCCAGAGCAACTCTTCAACCCTGCGCGCACCGAGCTCGGTCAGCGCGACGTCGAGCGGCGCCCGTCCCTCAAGTTCAGGATGTGGCGTCGACAAAAATTCCCGCGCGTCCTCTTCGTCGTTCCAGACGTAGGTGGTCGTTGCAACGATCCGGGCCAGACGCTCCGTCTTCTCCGATTCGTCTTGCGTTAGTCGATCGCGGCGGCGCTTGTAGGTCGCTTCGGGGATGATGCGGGCGAGCAGCGCGCGCCGAGCATCGGCGCCTTGCGTCGCGTGTTCGACGCCCGCGCGCAGCGCGGACTTCGGCAGACCGCCGCGCACAAGCGCTTCCAGCTCCGCCAGCGTATGCGGGAGCGGCCGCAGCCCCATGACCGCAGCCACGGCCTCAGGGGTAACGAGTGACATGGCGACTCCCATTCAGTATCATTTGATACTTCATTCTAGCGCAAATGATACCGCCCGCAAGGCGTTCTTGAAAGTTGAGACGCGGAGACGCCTCGCAAGCCGACTGTCGATGTTTGGTGGATCCTTGTGCAGCGTTAGAATAGCGCCCCTTCTCATGGGAGACGACAATGTCCTGGTTCGTTTATGAAGTGCCCGAATACCACGAAGACGCTGCGCGCATCGAACCCTTCAGCGAGCTGCGTAGCCGTGTGCTGAAAGTCGGTGGCCCGGCCATGGCTGACGACCTGGAAAGCGTTCGCGAGAACGCCGCAGCGACAGCGGACACGCCCGAGCGGCCCCTGCGGACGCCGGAGAATCCACAGGTCTTTCCGATTCCCTACGCCGACTCCATGATCCTGGTCGGGTTCATCTTCGATCTGAAGCGAGAATTCCGGCAACTGGTCGTGTCGCCCGTGGAAATGCCCTGGTTGAACGACGCGTAAACGATGGTGCGACCGGAAGTCGACGGGAGAGTGACTGCTGTTCCGGGGCCGGGTCCGACTATTCACTGCACGCTTTCGGATACACATGCGTGGAGTGGGACCCGCGCCAACGCTTATGCGCCCTCCTCCACCGCTGCTTACCACACAGGCTTCGCGAAGCCGCGGAAGAACGATTCAATGCGCATCGGCCGTTGCGGGATGACGAGCATCTGGACACAGTGTTGACCTGGCGTGAAATACGCCGGGTATCAAAATCGCCGGCAGTGCTGCGCGATCGAGTGCTTTACTTGCTGGATGGCACACCGGTAAACCGGAAGCTGATTCACCGCACCGGCTGCCGTCGCTCTTCCTCGCGCGCGTCGGATGCATGATGAAACTCCCGGGAAAAACTCGATGAGGGCGCACCGAAGGTGCGCCGCCGGCACGCCCGTGCGTGCGATGTACTGCCCGACACGTTCACTCTCACGATCGCGGCGCGCACGGCGCCGACCGGTAGATGACGCATTCGAAATCCGCGGCCGCTTCCTTCGGGCCGCGGATGGCAGTTGAAAATCGGGCTCAGTGATGCTCGTACGGCTGCTCCGTATCGAGCGACGCGAGCGATTGCGCGGTCGTCTCTGCGGCGACGCTCGGCCGTGCAGCCACCGATTGCGATGGCTGCGCGGCGATCTTCGCTTCCGCGGCCTGGATGTCGGCGGGATAGTAAGGATCGCTACCGACCGGCTTATAGCCGGCCTTCTCGACCCGCACGAGATCGGCGCGCACGTCGGCCCGCGTGACCGCATGGTCGGTGGTTTGCGCAAATGCGAAGATCGGTGCGCTCAGCGCACAGGACAGCAGGACCGCACGAATCAGGTTGTTCATGATGTTCACCTCTCAAGATGGCATGTTCGCGTCCGCAGATCAGGCCGGACATCCGCTCCGCATCGATGTGATGAAGAGTTGTGTCCATTCTGCGATTCGCGCGCTTTCCGGAAGGTGAGGCTTCGATTACGGTCTTGTCATCTGATCGCGGCCGCATGTCGGTCACGGGCCGGCCCGTCCGGTCGGACGTTGCGCACCTGCGCGCCAGCACAGATAACGGTTTCGTAATCCTCGGGTCAGGATCGGGTCAACGCCGCGCCGGCAGACTGCATGCTCGCCGCATCGCACGCGGCATCCATGCCCTGCTTCGAGGAGCACCATCATGTGGATCGTCCGGCTGGCGTTACGCAGGCCCTACACGTTCGTCGTACTCGCACTGCTGATCTTCATCGCGGGACCGCTTGCGCTGCTGCGCACGCCAACCGACATCTTCCCGAGCATCGACATTCCGGTCGTCAGCATCGTCTGGTCATACAACGGCTTCTCCGCGGAGGACATGGCCAAGCGGATCACGTCGAACTACGAGCGCGCGCTCACGTCCGACGTCGACGACATCGAGCACATCGAGTCGCAGTCGCTGAACGGCGTGTCGGTCGTGAAGATATTCTTCCACCCGGGCGCCGACATCAATCGCGCGATCGCGGAAGCCGCGAGCAATGCCGCGTCGATCCTGCGCATCCTGCCGCCCGGCACGTTGCCGCCGAACATCATCACGTACAACGCGTCGACGGTGCCGATCCTGCAGCTCGGGCTGTCGAGCGACACGCTCGCCGAGCAGCAGCTGTACGACCTCGGCAACAGCTTCATCCGCACGCAGCTCGCGACCGTCCAGGGCGCGGCGGTGCCGCTGCCGTTCGGCGGCAAGATCCGCCAGATCGTCGTCGACCTCGATACGCGCGCGCTGCAGGCGAAGGGACTCGCGCCGATCGACGTCGTGAACGCGATCAACGCGCAGAACCTGATCCTGCCCGGCGGCACCGCGAAGATCGGCACGCACGAATACAACGTGCAGATGAACGGCAGCACGCAGACGGTCGCCGCGCTGAACGACCTGCCGGTGAAGACGATCGGCGGCAACGTCGTGTACGTGCGCGACGTCGCGCACGTTCGCGACGGCTACGCGCCGCAGACCAACATCGTGCGGGCGGACGGCAAGCGCGCGGCGCTGCTGACGGTCGAAAAGACCGGCAGCGCGTCGACGCTGACGATCATCGACCAGGTGAAGGCGATGCTGCCGAAGATCGCGGCCGGGCTGCCGAAGGCGCTGCACATTTCGCCGCTCGACGATCAGTCGGTGTTCGTGAAGGCGGCGGTCCAGGGCGTCGTGCGCGAGGCGCTGATCGCCGCGTGCCTGACCGCGCTGATGATCCTGCTGTTCCTCGGCAGCTGGCGCGCGACGCTGATCATCGCGATCACCATCCCGCTCGCGGTGCTCACGTCGCTGCTCGCGCTGTCCGCGCTCGGCCAGACCATCAACATCATGACGCTCGGCGGGCTCGCGCTCGCGGTCGGGATCCTCGTCGACGACGCGACCGTCGCGATCGAGAACATCACGCATCATCTCGAGCTCGGCGCGCCGCTCGAGGACGCGATCCTGACCGGCTCGGGCGAAATCGCGGTGCCGACCTTCGTGTCGACGCTGTCGATCTGCATCGTGTTCGTGCCGATGTTCCTGCTCACGGGCGTCGCGCGCTATCTGTTCGTGCCGCTGGCCGAGGCCGTGATCTTCGCGATGATCGCGTCGTACTTCTTCTCGCGCACGCTGGTGCCGACCCTCGCGATGGCGCTGATGCGCGCAAAAGGAAACGGCCGGCCGCCGCGCGGCGTATTCGCGCCGCTCGTGCATTTGGCGCGTTTCCAGGCTGCGTTCGAGCATCGCTTCGAGGCCGTGCGGCTGCGCTATCGCGCGCTGCTCTCGGCGGCGATCGCGCGACGCCGCCGCTTCGCGGCCGCGTTCCTGCTCGCATGCGTCGCGTCGACGGGCCTCTACGCGTTCGCCGGGCAGGACTTCTTCCCGTCGGTCGACACCGGCGAGATCCGCCTGCACCTGCGAGCACCGACCGGCACGCGGATCGAGGAAACCGCGCGGCTGACCGACGAGGTCGAAGCGAAGATCCGCAGCGTGATTCCGGCGGGCGAACTCGCTGGCGTGCTCGACAACATCGGCGTGCCGGTGAGCGGGATCAACCTCACGTACGATTCATCGGATCCGATCGGCACCGAGGATGCCGACGTGCTGGTGACGCTGAAGCCGAATCACGCGTCGACCGCCGCATACGTCGCCACGCTGCGCAACGTGCTCGCTCAGTCGTTCCCCGGCGTGACTTTCGCGTTCCTGCCGGCCGACATCGTCAGCCAGATCCTCAACTTCGGACTGCCCGCGCCAATCGACATCCAGATCGTCGGCAACAAGCTCGACCAGAACCGCGCGGTCGCGAATACGCTGCTCGCGAAGCTGCGCGGCGTGCGCGGGCTCGTCGACGCACGTATCCAGCAACCCGGCGACGAACCGGCGATCGACGTGAACGTCGACCGCACGAAGGCGATCCAGGCCGGCCTCGAACAGCGTGACGTCGCGCAAAATCTGCTGATCGCGCTGTCCGGCAGTTCGCAGACGACGCCGAACTTCTGGCTCGATCCGCGCAACGGCGTCAGCTACCCGGTGCTCGTGCAGACGCCGCAATACACGGTGAATTCGCTGCAGTCGCTCGCGAACGTGCCGCTGCCCGCCGGCACCGCGCGCCCGCCGCAGACGCCGGCCGGCGGCCCGGCCGCGGGCGCGCCCGCGCAGAACCTGCTCGGCGCGCTCGGCACGTTCTCGCGCTCGACGCAGCAGGCCGTGGTGTCGCACTACAACGTGCAGCCGGTGCTGGATATCTTCGCGTCGGTGCAGGGGCGCGATCTCGGCGGCGTCACGGCCGACGTGACGAAGCTCGTCGACGCCGCGCGCGCGCAGCTGCCGCCCGGCTCGTCGATCGTGCTGCGCGGCCAGGTGCAGGCGATGCACGAGTCGTTCGCGGGCCTGCTCGGCGGCCTGGTACTCGCGATCTCGCTGGTCTACCTGCTGATGGTCGTCAATTTCCAGTCGTGGCTCGATCCGCTCGTGATCGTCGGCGGGCTGCCGGCATCGCTCGCCGGCATCGCGTGGATGCTGTTCGTCACGCGCACCACGCTGTCGGTGCCCGCGCTGACCGGCACGATCCTGTGCATCGGCATCGCGACCGCGAACAGCATTCTCGTCGTGAACGCGGCGCGCGAGCTGCTCGCGGGCGGCGCGTCGCCGTGGCAGGCGGCGCTCGACGCCGGCTTCAGCCGCTTCCGGCCCGTCGTGATGACCGCGCTCGCGATGCTGATCGGCATGTTGCCGATGGCGCTCGGCCTCGGCGACGGCGGCGAGCAGAACGCGCCGCTCGGCCGCGCGGTGATCGGCGGCCTCGCGTTCGGCACGTGCTCGACGCTGCTGTTCGTCCCGGTGCTGTTCGGCTTCGTCCACGCATGGCTCGCGCGGCGCCGCGACGCCTCGGCCACGCGGCGCACGCAGCACGCGCCCGACACGCCGGCGCTGCGTTGAGCTCGGACGGCCGCCCCTTCTCATCATCCTTCGATTCGCCCGACCCCGGACCCATCATGAACGACTCGATCGAACCCGTCGCCCCGCCGCCCGCCGCCGAGGCGGCCACAGCAGCCACCGCCGTGACGTCCGCCGCGCGCGGCGCCGCGCCCGACACCCCGCCGGCCCGCCGCGGCCGCAAGCTGGCCGTGCCCGTCGCGGCCGTCGCGCTGGCCGCCGCGCTGCTCGCGCTCGGCATCGTGCCGCGTATCGATGCACGCGCCGCGCAGCGTGCACAGGTTGCCGCGCAACAGGCGCTGCCGGTGTCGGTCATCGTGCCCGGCACGGCGCCGGCCGACCAGACGCTGACGTTGCCAGGTTCGGTGGCGCCCTATGCGGACGCATCGATCTACGCGCGCACGAGCGGCTACATCGCGCACTGGAGCGTCGATCTCGGCACGCACGTGAAGGCCGGCCAGACGCTCGCGCAGATCTCGGCGCCCGATCTCGACGCGCAATTGCGCCAGGCGCGCGCCGACGAAGCGAGCGCGCAGGCGAACTACGACTACGCGAAATCGACCGCGCAGCGCTGGCAGGACATGCTGAAAACGCAGTCGGTCTCGCAGCAGGACACCGACACGAAGGTCGCGGACATGAACGCGAAGCGCGCGATGCTCGCGTCCGCGCAGGCGAACGTCGCGCACCTTGCCGAACTCGTGTCGTACGAGTCCGTCACCGCGCCGTTCGACGGCGTGATCACCGCGCGCAGCGTCGACGTCGGCACGCTGGTCACCGCGGGCGGCACGCCGGGCAGCCCGGGCCTGTCCGGGGAACTGTTCCATCTCGAACAGACGGACACGCTGCGCGTGTTCGTCGACGTGCCGCAGGACAGCGCGACCGGCGTATCGACCGGCACCTCCGTCTACCTGACGACGCAGCAGTATCCGGGGCGACGCTTTGCCGCGCGTGTCGCGCGCACCGCGGGCGCGATCGATCCCGTCACGCGCACGCTGCGCGTCGAGATCGACGTCGACAACCGCGACGGCGCGCTGATGCCCGGTGCGTATGCGCAGGCGCATCTCGTCGTGCCGAGCGCGGCGCCGGCGCTCGACCTGCCGGTCAGTGCGCTGTTGTTCCGCCCGAACGGCGTGACGGTCGCCACCGTCGGTACGAACGGGCGAACCGTGCTGAAGACCGTGCAGATCGGGCGCGATTTCGGCACGCGCGTGGAGATCGTCGCGGGGCTCGCGGCGACCGATCGCGTGATCGACAACCCGGGCGATGCGATCACGGCCGGCGAAGCCGTGAAGATCGTGTCGACCGTGCGCGCCGCGGCTCCGGTGGCCGCTTCGTCCCCTTCGTCCCCTTCGTCCGCGCAGGTCGCGCAGGCCGCGCAAACAGGGGTGGCGGCCATTGCCAGCGACGCGCCGCCGCTGCGCGCGGCCGGCACCGCGCCGGCCGCGTCGACGCCCGCTCCGGCGCCCGCCCGCGGTTGACCCATTGATGACGACTCACGAGATACCTGCCATGCGCCTTCCTCACCCGCTCCCGTTCGCCCGCCACGCCGTCGCGCTCGGCGCCGCCGCGGCATTGGCCACGTTGACCGCGTGCTCGACGTTGCCACCCTATTCACCGCCCGCCGTCGCGGTCCCCGCGCACTACGCGGGCGCACCGGCCGCGCAGGCCGGCTGGCACGTCGCGATGCCGGCCGATGCGGCCGCGCGCGGTGCGTGGTGGACCGTGTTCGGCGACGCCGACCTGAACGCGCTCGAAGCGCGCGTCGACGTGTCGAACCAGACGGTGAAGAAAGCCGTCGCCGATCTGCAACAGGCACGCGCGATGGTCGACTACCAGCACGCCGGGTTTCTGCCGACGATCACGGCGGGCGCCGCGCAGAGCCGCGCGCGCGTGTCGCAGAACCGGCTCGGCTCGTCGCTCGCCGGCAAGACGACGCCCGACTATCAGGCCGGCGTCGCCGCGAGCTGGGAACCCGACGTGTTCGGCCGCGTGCGCGACGCGGTGACGGGCGCGCAGGCGAACGCCGCCGCGAGCACGGCCGACCTGCAGGCCGTGAAGCTGTCGGTCACGGCCGAACTCGCGACCGATTATTTCGCGCTGCGCTCGCTCGATACGCAGAAGCAGTTGCTCGATGACACGGTGCGTGCATACGCGAACGCGCTGACGCTGCTCAGGCAGCAGCTCGCAGCCGGTGCGATCGATGCGTCGGCGGTCGCGCAAGCCGAGACGCAACTCGAATCGACGCGCACGCAGGACACCGACATCGACGCGTCGCGTGCGCAGTTGCAGCACGCGATCGCGACGCTCGTCGGCGAAAGCGCGTCGACGTTCGCGCTGCCGCCGCGTGTGCAGGCGTTCCTTGTGCCGGCCATTCCGGCCGGCGTGCCGTCGGAACTGCTCGAACGGCGGCCCGACATCGCGGCGGCCGAGCGCCGCGTGGCGGCCGCGAACGCACAGATCGGCGAGGCGCGCGCCGCGTTCTTTCCCGATCTCGTGCTGTCGGCGAGCGCAGGGCTCGAGAGTTCGTTCTTCGCGCCGTGGCTCGCCGCGCCGAGCCTGTTCTGGTCGCTCGGCCCGCAACTCGCCGGCACGCTGTTCGACGGCGGTCGCCGCAGCGCGTCGCTGCGCGGCGCGCATGCGCAGTACGACGGCGCGGTCGCGGATTACCGGCAGACCGTACTCGTCGCGTTCCAGCAGGTCGAGGATCAGTTGTCGACGCTCGATGCGCTCGCGTCCGAAGCCGGCAGCCAGCAGCGCGCGACCGACGCGGCCGACCTGTCGCTGCGGCTGACGACGAATCGCTTCAACGCCGGCGCCGTCAGCTATCTGGACGTGGTGACCGCGCAGACGATCGCGCTGACGAACCGGCGCACGGCCGATCAGATCGACGCGCGCCGGATGGAGGCCGCGGTCGGGTTGTTGAAGGCGCTGGGCGGCGGCTGGCAAGCGAGCGCGGATGAGGAATCGAACACCGGCACGCACAAACGCCCGGTCGCCGCGTTACCCGACTCCGCGGTCACGCAGCCGACGGCCGGTTGAACGTGAGCACGAAGCGCGTGCCGCGCGCGTCGCTTTCGACCTGCGCGGTGCCGCCGTGCAGCTCCATCACCGAGCGCACGATCGCCAGGCCGAGCCCGGCCGTGCCGCCCGGCGCCCCGCCGCTGCGGGCGGGATCGCCGCGCACGAACCGGTCGAAGATCCGCGGCAGCAGCGCGGAATCGATCGGCTCGCCCGGATTCGCGACGACGACGCGCACCGCGTCGGCGGCGTCATCGACACTCAGCGTAATGACGCCGCCGGCGGGCGTGTAACGCAGCGCGTTCGCGAGCAGGTTGCCGACGGCGCGACGAAACAGCTCGACGTCGGCGGTCAGTTGCCCCCGCCCTTCGACGCGCAACGTCGAGCCCGCTTCGTCCGCGAGCCCCTCGAAATACTCCGCGATGCGCTCGAGTTCGTCGTGCACGTCGAACGCGCGCTGTCGCGTGACGAAGCTCGGATGCTCGGCGCGCGCGAGAAACAGCACGTTCTCGATCATCCGCGCGAGACGATCGTATTCCTCGAGATTCGATTCGAGCAGTGCCTGATACTCGTCGGCCGCACGCGGCCGCGCGAGCGCGACTTCAGTGGCGCCGCGCATGTTGTTCAACGGCGTGCGCAGGTCGTGCGCGAGATCGGCGCTGAATTGCGACAGGTGCGCGAATGCCTGCTGCAGGCGGCCGAGCATCGCGTTCTGCGCATCGACGAGCGCGCGCAGCTCGCTCGGTGCACGCGACGCGTCGAGCCGTGTGTCGAGCTTGTCGACGGTGATCCGGCCGGTGTTGTCGACGATCTCGCGCAGCGGCGCGAGCGCCGTGCGGATCAGCCAGTAGCCGAGCAGCAGCGCGAACAGCGCGCCGAGCCCGCCGGCGATCTCGAGCCGGTCGCGGTAGCCGTCGAGCAGGTCGGCGCGGTCGTGCATGTTGCGCGCGATCGCGATGCGGATCGGCGTGCGGTCGCCGAGCGCGGCCTCGATCACGACGCCGCGCATCGGCGTGCCGTTGGCGGCCGTCCACGTGACCAGCCGGTCGGCCGTGATCCGCTCGTCCGCCGGAACCGGCGCCGCATGCGGCGCGAACAGCTGCGCGTCGGCCAGCGGAACCGATGCGGCGGCAGGCGCATCGTCGAGCGCGGCGAGCCGCACGTTGTGGCGCGCGAGCACGTCGCCGCGCGCATCGACGGCGGCCATCGACAGCGCCTCGTTGCCGAGCACCTGGCTCGTCAAGCGCTCGGCATGCGTGCGGACTGCATCGAGCGACTCGAGCTCGCCCGCGAGCCGGCGCGTGTGGCGCGCGGCCAGCACGATGTCGAGGTCGTCCTGCGTGTTCACCTGCCGTTCGAGGCCCGCATACACGTATGCGCCGACCAGCGCGAACGCGGCGAGCGTGGTCGCGGCGAACGCGAGCGCGAGCGTCGCGGCAAGCGAGCGCGGCCGCGTCATGCGTCGTCCTTCGGTTCGAGCACGTAGCCGACGCCGCGCACGGTATGGATCAGCTTGACCGGAAATGCGTCGTCGATCTTCGCGCGCAGGCGCCGGATCGCGACCTCGACGACGTTGGTGTCGCTGTCGAAATTCATGTCCCATACGTACGATGCGATCTGCGTGCGGCTCAGCACCTCGCCCTGCCGGCGCGCGAGCAGCTGCAGCAGCGAGAATTCGCGCGGCGTGAGGTCGATGCGCGTGGCGCCGCGCTTCACGCGGCGGCGCACCACGTCGATTTCCAGATCGCCGACCGCCAGATGTTCGGTCTCGCGCGGCGGCCCGCGACGCGCGAGCGTGCGGATACGGGCAAGCAGCTCGACGAACGCGAACGGCTTCACCAGGTAGTCGTCGGCGCCGAGTTCGAGGCCGTGCACGCGATCCTGCACGTCGTCGCGCGCGGTCAGGAACAGCACCGGCGTCGTATGCGTGTCGCGCAGCCGCTTGAGCACACCCCAGCCGTCGAGCACGGGCAGCATCACGTCGAGCACGATCACGTCGTAACGCTCTTCCTGCGCGAGCGTCAGCCCTTCGCCGCCGTCCTTCGCGAGATCGACGCTGAAGCCCGATTCCTCGAGCCCCTTCTTCAGGTATGCGCCCGTCTTCGGTTCGTCTTCGACTATCAGGATACGCATGGCCGGCTCCGTCGCTTTCGTGATGACATCCGGCGATGTTACCGGCAAACGGCGACAAGGGATCGCTGCGTGCGGGCGCAAGCGCCTTTGATTACAAAACGGTAATCGGGCGGTCAGCGTAGCGTGCGGTTGCGAAGCCGTGCGCGGCGGAGTGGGTAACCTGCATAAACCCTCCGCCGCATCGCCATTCCAGCCGCTAGAGCGTCGCCTTCCTCTGCGTAAATCTGAGGACCAGATAACGGTATGAGAATTTCTTGGTTCTTGGATGCGTTCCACATCCCGAAAATACCAGCTCCCGACAACCGGGCGCGCGATGCGCCGCCCCGCGTCGCTCAAACAACGTTCCTCTTTCCCATGTTCAGCCGATCGTTTCGCACTACGTCGGGCCACGCGCTGTGCGTCGCCGCCCTCCTTTCCGTTTTTTCCGGCGTCGCCCGCGCGGACAGCACGCTCGATCGCATCCATCAACGTCACACGATCACAATCGGCGTGATCCTGTCGGGCCCGCCGTTCGGCTCGCTCGATCCCGCGACGCAAAAGCCGGTCGGCTTCAACGTCGATCTGGCGAACGACGTCGCGAAACGACTCGGTGTCGACGTCGAGCTGACACCGGTTCAGCCGTCGAACCGCGTGCAGTTCCTGCAGCAGGGCAAGGTCGACGCGCTGATCGCCAACATGGAGCTGACGACGGAGCGCGCGGAGATACTGTCGTATGCGCCGACGCCGTTCGAATCCATCGGCGGCGCGCTGATCGCGCGCAAGGACAGCGGTATCAAGTCCTGGGCCGACTTGCGCGGCAAGCCGGTCTGCGTGTCGCAAGGCAGCAACTACACGAAGCCGCTCGCGACGGAATACGGCGCGCAGGTGAAGGCCTTCCGCGGCCAGCCGGAATCGCTGCTCGCACTTCGCGGCAACAACTGCGTGGCCGCCGTGCACGTCGCGCCGACGTTGCGCATGCTCGTCGCGCGCAACCCCGACTGGAAGGACTACACGACGCCGCTGTCGACCGACCTGATTCCGTCGCCGGCGGTGATCTGGGTCCGCAAGGGCGAGACCGACACGCAGGGCGCGCTCGACCGGATCGTTCAGGATTGGCACCGCAGCGGCTGGCTGCTCGACGTCGAGCGCAAGAACGGCATGACGCCGTCGCAAGCCGTGCTCGACCTGCACACGAAGCTCAAGGCGCAGCGCACATGACGGTGGCCGCCGCCGTCGATGCGCTCCGCAAGTTCGGCCTCGATTACAGCTTCGTGCTCGCCGCGGACGAACGCGCGTCGTTCGTGCACGGGATGGGCGTGACGCTCGAACTGTCGATCGCGACCGCGGTCGGCAGCCTCGCCTGCGGCGTCGTGCTCGCCGCGCTGCTGGTGTCGCCGAGCGCGGCGCTCGCGCGCCCCGCGCGCGCATTCGTCGAGGTCACCCGCAACACGCCGACGCTCGTGCAATTGTTCTGTGCATTCCTCGTCGTCAACATGCTGATCAGCGCCGCACTGCGCAATCTGGGCGGCAATCCGCTGACGCCGTTCATCTGGAGCGTCATCGTGATCTCGCTGCACAAGGGCGCGTTCCATGCGGAAGCGCTGCGCGCCGGCCTCGAAGCGGTACCGCGCGCAACGCTCGAGGCTGCGCAGTCGCTCGGCTACAGCCGCCGCCAGCGGCTCTGGCACGTGCAGCTGCCGCTCGCGATACGCTTCGCGCTGCCCGCGCTCGTCAACAACCTGGTCGATCTCGTGAAGATGACGACGGTCGCCTCGGCGATCGCCGTCGGCGACGTCACCTATGCGTCGATCATGATCTGGACGCAACGCGACAATGTGCTCGAGTTGATGATCCTGATCCTGCTCTTCTTCGGCGCGCTCACGTTCACGGTCAACTTCGCGGGACGTTGGCTGGAACACCGCCTGAGGATACCCGGCTATGGCCATTGACTTGCACGCGCAGCCCGCACGCCTCGTGCGATGGCGCGCCGTCGCGGCAACCCTGGCCGCGCTGGCCGTCGTCGCGCTGGCCGGCGCGGGCCGCCGTCACCCGACCCTCGTCGCGCTCGCCACGTGGCTGCCAGCGCTCGGCAAGGCGATGCTGGTCAACATCGGCATCAGCGCGATCGCGATCGCGATCGGCACGCTCGCCGGCCTCGTACTCGGCCCGCTGACGCTGTCGCGGCTCGGCATCGCGCGCGTGCTGGCGCGCGCGTACGTGCAGTTGTTCCGCAACGCGCCGCTGCTCGTGCTGATCTATTTTTCGACCTACGTGTTCCCGTTCGAAATCAGGTTCGGCCATGCGTCGCTGCCGTTTCCGGACTGGTTCAAGGTAACGCTCGGCCTCGCGCTGCCCGCGAGCGCGAACTTCGCGGAAATCTTCCGCGGCGCGATCCAGTCGATTCCGCATGCGCAGTGGGACGCCGCACGCTCGCTCGCGTTCAGCCGCGCGCAAGTGTTCCGCTGGATCATCCTGCCGCAATGCGTACGCCGCATGCTGCCGCCGTGGATGAACCTGTATGCGAGCATCGCGATGGCCACCGCGCTCGCGTCGCTGGTCGGCGTGCACGACCTGCTCGACACCGCGCAGGTCGCGAGCAACACCGTCGCGCGAGCCGACTTCACCGTCGTCGTCTATTTCACGGTACTCGGCCTGTTTTTCGCGTACTGCTACCCGATCGCCCGTTTCACCCGCCTTCTCGAAAGACGTCATGCATTCCACTGAAACTCCGCGCGGCGCGGACGAGCCGCTCGTCCGCCTGCGCGACGTGCACCTGTCCTACGGTACGACGCCCGTGCTGCGCGGCATCGATCTCGACGTGCACCGCGGCCAGGCCGTGTCCATCATCGGCCCGTCCGGCTCCGGCAAATCGACGATCCTGCGTTGCATCACCGGGCTGTTGCGGCCGCAGCGCGGCCTGATCGAGGTCGACGGCACGCGGGTCGACCTGCTCGCATCGGAGCGCGACGAAATCGCGCTGCGCAAGCGGGTCGGCTTCGTGTTCCAGCAATACAACCTGTTTCCGCACCTGAGCGTGCTCGACAACCTCGTCGTCGCCCCGGTCCGGATTCTCGGCCGCGATCGCAACGATGCGGTGCGCACCGCACACGCGCTGCTCGAACGCGTGCGTCTCGCGGACAAGGCGCACGCCTACCCCGGCGAGCTGTCGGGCGGCCAGCAGCAGCGCGTCGCGATCGCCCGCGCGCTCGCGATGCAGCCCGACCTGATCCTGTTCGACGAGGTGACGTCCGCGCTCGACCCGGAAACCGTCGGCGACGTGCTGTCGGTGATTCGCGATCTCGTGCGCGACGGCATGACCTGCGTGCTCGTCACGCACGAGATGCGCTTCGCCGAGGAAATCAGCGACGTCGTCTATTTCACCGAGGCGGGCGTGATCGTCGAGCACGGGTCGGCCACGCAGCTGTTCCGCGCGCCGCAAAGCCCGCGCACGCGGGCCTTCCTCGCGCATACGCTCGGCCCGGCCGGCAGCCCGCACGCAAGCCGCGACAGCGCGCCGATCGCACTCGACCTGACGCGCTTCGCGGTCTGACTCAACGCACTGCGTAGCGGCTCGGCGGGCGCGCGAGCCCGAGATGGTCGCGCAGCGTCGTGCCTTCGTATTCGGTGCGGAACAGGCCGCGCCGTTGCAGTTCCGGCACGACATGCGCGACGAAATCGTCGAGTCCGCCCGGGAAATACGGCGGCATGATGTTGAAGCCGTCCGCGGCGCCGCCGTCGAACCACTCCTCGAGCGCGTCGGCGACCTGCGTCGGCGTGCCCCACACGATCCGGTGCCCGCGCGCGCCGGCGACGAGATAGTAGAGTTCGCGCAGCGTGAGGTTCTCGCGGCGCGCGAGATCGGTGAGCAGCTTCGCGCGGCTCTTCAGCTGATCGGATTCGGGCAGGTCGGGCAGCGGGCCGTCGAGCGGATACTTCGACACGTCGTGGCCGAGACGGTCGGACAGCAGCGTCAGCGCGCCCGACGTATCCGTCCATTGCTGGAGCTGCGCATACTTGTCCTTGGCCTCCTGCTCGGTGCGGCCGATCACCGGAAATACGCCCGGCATCACGGCAAGCGCGTCCTCGGCGCGGCCGTATGCCGCGAGCCGACCCTTCAGGTCGCGATAGAAGGCCTGCGCTTCCTCGAGCGTCTGCTGCGCGGTGAACACGACTTCCGCGGTACGCGCGGCAAGCTCCTGGCCGGGGCCCGACGAGCCGGCCTGAATCACGACCGGATGGCCCTGCGGCGGGCGCGACGCGTTGAGCGGCCCCCTCACGTTGAAGAAGCGTCCGGCGTGATCGAGCGTGTGCACCTTCGCCGGGTCGAAATACACGCCGCGCGCCTTGTCCCTGACGAGCGCGTCGTCGTCCCAGCTGTCCCACAGCCCCTTCACGACATCGACGAATTCGCCGGCCATCTCGTAGCGCTGCGCGTGATCCGGATGATTGCCGCGCGTGAAATTCGCGGCGGTGCGGTCATACGAAGTCGTCACGACGTTCCAGGCCGCGCGCCCGCCGCTCAGGTGGTCGAGCGATGCGAACACGCGCGCGATATGGTAAGGCTCGCTGTACGTCGTGGACGCGGTCGCCGCAAGGCCGATGTGCCGCGTATGCATCGCGAGCGCCGACAGCAGGCTCAGCGGCTCGAAGCGCATCGCCATCGACGGATGCGCGTCGGGGCCGCTCGTCAAGCCGTCGGCCAGGAAGACCATGTCGAACTTCGCGCGCTCGGCGGTCTGCACGACGCGGCGCAGCAGATCGAAGTTCTCGCTGCCGGATTCGGCATCGGGATGGCGCCAGCCGGCGACGTGGTGTCCTGCGCCCTGGAGGAACAACCCGAGGCGCATCTGGCGGCGGGAAGGTGTGCTGCGTTCGGTGCTCATGATTGAAGCGACGTAAAGGTGTGGAAAAGTCGGGCAAGATCGGCCGTGCTTCGCATCGTATCGATCAGTTCCGGGACGAACGCGAGTGCGGGATCGTGGGCGGTCGCGTCCGCGAACTTCGCGGCAAGGTCGTCGGCACCGACGAGGCGTTCGGTGCGTTGCCGAAGCGTGTCGCCGTTGCGCAGCGCAATCTCGACGACCGAGAAGCGCGTGGCGGGATCGGTCGACGCGCGCGGCGCCGCGGCATCGTGGCGCCGCGTCACGCGTGCGGCGAGCGCGATCAGGTCGTCGCGCACGGGCACGTCGGCGAACGTCGCGACGCCGGGCGGCCCGTCCGTCAGTGCGGCGGCCACCGCGTATTCCACGCTGAAGCGCGCTTCGAGGCCGGTGGCCGGCAGTCGGTCCGACAGCGGCGTGTCGCCGCCCGGCGGGAACGTGACCACGATGCCCTCGATGTCCGCCGGCGCGATGCGGTGGCGCTCGCGCAGATCGAGCGCGGCCTGCACGGCGTAATGGGTCGCCGTGCAGCACGGCCACGGCTTGAAGTACAGGCCGGGCGACACGATCTGCCACGGCGCGCCCCAGTCGGCCAGCACGCGCGCCGGCTGCGACGCGCCGCCGCCGAACACGGCGAAGAATCCTTCCGGGCCGTCGAGTGCGCCCGGTGCGCCGGTCAATCCGGCCTCGGCGAGCGCCACGGCGAACAGCCCGGCGCGCGCGGCAAGGCCCGCGTGCAACGGCTTGATCTCGCTGCCGAACTGCAGGCGCAGCCCGGCCGATTGCGTCGCGGCGATGCCGAGCGCGTTTTCGGTGGCCGCCGCATCGAGCCCGATCAGACGCGCCGCGGCGGCGGCCGCGCCGAGCGTGCCGAGCGTCGCCGTGTTGTGGAAACCGAGTTCGTAGTGGCGGCTGCCGAGCGCGAGACCGATCCGCGCCATCGTCTCGACGCCGACGACGTAGGCGTCGAGCAGTTCGAGCGCGCTGCGTGCGCGCACCTGCGCGAGCGCGAGCAACGCCGGCAGCAGCACGGTGCCGGGATGGCCGCGCACGCTGCTGTGCACGTCGTCGTAATCGAGCGCATGGCCTGCATAGCCGTTGAGCAGCGCGGCATGTTGCGGCGACGCCGGTATCGCACTGCCGATCACCGCTGCGGCGCCGGTCGAATCGCGACCGCACGCCGCCAGCAGCTTGCGGTAACCGTTGTCGCGAGCGCCGGCGAACGCGGCGGCAAGGAAGTCGAGCAGGCCGCGCCGCGCGGCAGCGATGGCGGGCGGATTGCGCGCGGGCTCGGCGCACGCGATCGCTGCGGCCAGCCGGCGCGTGACGTCGCCGGCCGTGCCGTCGGGATTCAAGTGGGGAGACATGTAAGCCGTTGGAAAGTCGCGAAATGCCGCAACGGGCGGCGCAACCGGGAACCTTCCGGTTCCTGCTCGCATGGGAGCGTTGGATACTAGCGAAGCATCCTTGCGTGCCCAACCAAGTATTCGAGCTTTCGATATCGCGTATTCAGCGTTGCTTGAACGGAGATCGGTGAGTTCGCTGCCATGAGCGGTTCCCCGTACGTAAACAGTGCCGTTGTGTGAACGGGTTTTCGGCGGACTGACCCGGGCCCGGGCCCACAAAACTGCCGCGGTTGAAAGTGAAAAATTCTGGCATGGCGTTTTTATCAACGACTGGACCGCTGCCGAATTGATGCTAAAATTGATGCATAAAGGTATCAAAGGAGTCATCATGCGTACTACTGTTACCGTCGACGACGCGCTCTATGCGCGCGCCCTCGAACTCGCCGAGCCGGGCATGCCGCCGGCCGAGCTGTTCCGGGCTGCACTCGAAACGTTCGTGCGTGTCCAGGCCGGACAACGCCTAGCCGCGCTTGGCGGTCGCGCCCCGGACATGCCGGATGTGCCACGCCGTAACCCGGAGGCGGCTACCCGATGAGCGTTCTGATCGACACATCGGTCTGGGTCGAGCATTTCCGGCGACCGCTACCAGCGCTTATCCAGCTGCTGCGTGTCGATGACGTCTTGACGCATCCATTGGTGATACTCGAGCTGACGTGCGGGACGCCCCCGAACCGCGGGCCCGAACGCTGGGAGATCTCGCGTTATTGCGCCAAACGCGGCTCGCGACGCCAGCCGAAGTAGCGGACTGGATCGAGCGGGAACGGCTGTATGGGCGCGGATGCGGCGCAGTGGATTGCACGCTGCTGGCGTCGGTGCTGTTGACCCCGAGCACGTGGCTCTGGACGCGCGATCGGCGGCTCGCCCAACTGGCGGAGCAATTCGGGGTTCATTACTTACCGCCTGACCTGCATTGAGCGAAGCCAGTGCCCATGGCTTCCAGTTCGATGTCTCCCCGGTCAGGCTCTATTGCCGCTTCTTGAGTCGCTCCTTCGCATCGCCGAATGATGCCTGTGTCTTGCCGACGATCTGTTCGGCCTTGCCCGTCAATCTGTCCGTTGGATTTCCCACGACCTTGCCAACCAGCTCCTTCAGTTTGCCCTTTGCTTCCCTGAGGCGGCCCTTTACCTGATCTCTGTTCATGACGTTGCTCCTTGAAACTGACGGATGCGGGAACTGCGAATGCCCGTCCGGCACGCTGAGCGAATCGCGACGAAAACGTCGGTGCAGGCACGGCGCTTGCGTCGGCTGAAGCGTTCGCGCTTGTGGCCAGCGAGTTGACGGTCGAAGGCTGGACGCTCGCCAGGCTCGCGCGTCTGTAACGGGTGGCGGAGGCAAAGCAGGCTGTGGCCACTCGTTGCCAATCTTGCGGAGGAAGCATGAATATCGTCACTAGCGCCGGCCCGCTGGTTTCGCTGATCGCCGGCATTCTCATCCTCGTGGTACCGCGCCTGCTGAATTACATCGTTGCGCTCTACCTGATCATCATCGGGCTGCTCGGTCTGTTCGGCGGACGTATCCATTGAATTGACATGAGCACGAGATAGCCGGTTACGGACGCGCATCAGTTCCATCGTGACGCCATGCTTGCGTTCACGGCGGCGGACACCGCCAGCGAAATGAGCAACACCTATGCCGTCTGCACGTGGATGCGTAACCGAGAAAGACGACGACATGGCGCGTCTTTCCTTGACGCAATGACTCGCCGCCTCTGCGCCGGGCGGCCTGATGCGGAGAACCGTGATCCCGACGAGTGCGCGCCTTCTCGCAACGCGGCGCAGGGCTTTCCCTTCGGATAGAAGCGAATTCGACCCGACACGGGCATGGCAGGAACGGGGGATTTTCACGCCCCTCGATCGCAAATTCGATTCCTCCTGGTCAGACTTTTCCCCGTTTCCCTCCATTTCGTTTCAATCCGATGTAAGTGTTCCTTTGTCGGATCGGAACCGAAATGACGAGTGCGCCGTATACCTTGTCCGCGTGTGCGTACGCTTCGCGTCATCATGCTCTGCACTCCTTCCCTTTAAGTGTCGCACTGTGCCTCGAAGCGATTGCATGTCAAATCCGCAGCGACGATGACGTCGTGCGTGCCGCCGGATCGGTGCTGGCTGCGAAGCGACGCGGGTGGCGTGGTTGACATAGCAACGAAGCGCCGCCGCTCCGTTTGGGAACGAATCGTGCGCGTTCTCGGGTATTGAATGGAGGACAGCGCTATGAAGCCCATGACCATTGCAAACCGCCGAATTCTGGCGACACTCGTGGCAGGCGGCGCGCTCGTCGCGGCCGGCACGGCCTTCGCGCAAACCTACGTCGTACCGCCACCGAGGTACGAGGAGCCCGCCCCGGCGCCGGGTGTGTCGGTCACGATTGGCATGCACGGCGACCGCTACTGGGACGGCCATCGTTACTGGGAGCACGAGGCGTGGATGCATCGTCATCCACGTGAACGTGATCCGTGGCGCGAACACGAGCACGAGCATGAACACATGCACGAACACGAATATCGTGAATAGTGAAGACGGGCCACCGGAAACTGCGGAGACCTCTCCGGCTTGACACGCTCGTTGCTTGCGCACGGACTTGCCTGATCGCTTCGGACCACTTCAGTCCTGGTTCGTGCGCACGGCGATTCGCCGTCCACCGCGTTCGCTGAACGACCTGCCGAAGGTCGAGCAACCGGCGCGCGCGGTCGGCATGCACGAAAGCGCCTGCCTCGCGCGTTTCGCGGGCAACCTCGGACCGACGATATTCGAGTCTCCGCGGTACGAGCGCCTGCGAATCGCGCGGTTTCAGCCGGATTGGATTCGACGTCGCCCGCCGTTGCGGCACGCACTCACGACGATCGCGTGAAGTAACGCTGTGCCAGGGCGACCCAGTAGCGAACGCCAGCCGGAATGATGTCGTCGTTGAAATCGTACGTCGGGTGATGCAGCGCCGGCGCGGCCGCTCCCGCCGGCGCGTTGCCGATCAGCACGTACGCGCCCGGGCGCTCCTCCAGCATGAAGCCGAAGTCTTCGGACGTCATGTTCGGCGGCACGTCGGGGTGAAGGCGTTCGTCGCCGAACGTGTCGCGAATCACCGCTTCGCAGAGTGCGGTCTCGGCCGGCGTGTTGACCGTCGCCGGATAGTACTGAAAGAACTCGATGTCGACGTGCGCACCATAAGCCGCGGCCAGCCCTTCGCACACGAGCCGGACGTCGCGCTGCAACTGTTGCTGCAGTGCCGACGACAGCGTGCGGATCGTCCCGCGCAACTCGGCGCTGTCCGGAATGACGTTGTCCGTCGTGCCCGCATGGAACATGCAGACGGAAATGACGGCGGGGTCCACCGGATCCTTGTGCCGCGCTGCAATGGTCTGACACTGCAGCACCATCGAACAGGCGAGCGGCACGGGGTCGATGCCCAGGTGCGGCTGCGCCGCATGCGCGCCCTTGCCCGTCACCGTGATCCTGAAGCGACATCCGGCCGCCATGATGGCGCCGGTGCGCAACCCGAACTGCCCGGCCGGCAAACCGGGCCAGTTGTGCATGCCGAACACGGCTTCCGTCGGACATTGCTCGAACAGCCCGTCGTCGATCATCTTGCGCGCGCCCGCGCCGCCCTCTTCCCCGGGCTGAAACACGAAATGCACGGTGCCCGGCAACTGCGGCAGGTCTTTCAGGATGCGCGCGGCGCCGAGCAGCATGACGGTATGCCCGTCATGCCCGCACGCATGCATGACGCCTTGCGCGCCCGATGCGTGCGCGAAGTCGTTGGCCTCCTGGATCGGCAACGCATCCAGGTCCGCGCGGAGCACGATTCCGCGGCCCGGGTCCGCACCCGGCAGGCTCGCGACGACGCCCGTGCCGCCCAGCCCGCGCGACACCGCATAGCCGAGATCTTCAAGCTCGCGGGCGACGACGTCGGCCGTCCTGTATTCCTCGAACCGCAACTCGGGATGCGCATGCAGGTCGCGACGCAAGGTCGCCCAGTGTGCGCAATGGGCTTTCAGGGACGTCTCGGGGAAATCGGGATTATCCAATGTCGGCACCTTCGGAAAGTAGACGGCTTCCATTCTGTACTGCGGCCGCGCTCGCGCGCAGCGGCTGCGTCAATCGTCAAAACCCACGATCGACTTGACCTCCATGTACTCCTCCATCCCTTCGATCCCGTACTCGCGGCCGTTGCCCGACTGCTTGTACCCGCCGAACGGCGCCTGAGGATCCCACGCCGGGTAGTTCAGATGGACCTGCCCCGAGCGCAGGCGCGCGGCCACCGCGCGCACGCGTTCCTTGTCGGTGCCCTGCACATGTGCGCCGAGCCCATAGACCGTATCGTTCGCGATGGCGACGGCCTCGTCGACGGTATCGTAAGGCAGGATCGCGAGGACCGGACCGAAGATCTCCTGCTGCGCGATCGCCATGTCGGTGCGGACGTCGGAAAACACGGTTGGCCGCGCATAAAAGCCGCGGTCGAATCCCGCCGGCCGCCCGGGGCCGCCGGCGATCAGTTTCGCCCGTTCGTCGAGGCCCGCGTCGATCATCTGCGCGACCCGGCCGAACTGCGCGCGATTGGCCAGCGGACCATGCGTCGTCGTGTCGGCGAACGGATCGCCGACGACCAGCTGCTGCGTTGCCGCGACGGCCAGCGCCTCGACGCGGCCCAGCACGCTGCGCGGCACGATCATCCGGGTCGGCGCGCTGCACGACTGGCCCATGTTGCGGAACGCGGCGGCAACGCCCGGCGCGATGGCGCGCGACAGGTCCGCATCGGGCAATACGATGTTCGGCGACTTGCCGCCAAGTTCCTGCGCGACGCGCTTGACGGTCGGCGCCGCGGCCTGCGCGACCAGCACGCCGGCACGCGTCGAGCCGGTGATCGACACCATGTCGACCTGCGGGTGCGACGCGAGCGCCGCGCCCACTTCGGTTCCGCTGCCGCTCACCAGGTTGAACACGCCGGCGGGCACGCCCGCATCGGCGATCACTTCGGCAAACAGCAACGCGCTGAGCGGCGACAGCTCGCTGGGTTTCAACACCACCGTGCAGCCTGCCGCGAGCGCCGGGCCGACCTTCGCCGTGATTTGATAGATCGGCCAGTTCCACGGTGTGATCAGCGCGCACACGCCGATCGGCTCGCGCACGATCGCGGTCGTCCCGCGCCGCGTCAGGAACGGGTAACTGGCCAGATTGTCGCGCGCGACGCGGATATGTTCGGCCGCGAGCGGCACATGGGCGCCGCGTGCGTAATTGATCGGCGCGCCCATTTCCATCGCGAGTGCGAGCGCGAAACGTTCGGCACGCTCCAGCATCAACGCGTGAACGCGGTCGAGCAGTGCGGCGCGTTGCTGCGGCGAAGTCGCGGCCCAGCGCTCGAAAGCATTGCGCGCGGCCTGCACCGCGCGGTCGGCGTCGCGTGCATTGCCGAGCGGGATCTCGCACAGCGTGTCTTCGGTGGACGGGCTGACGACCGCGAACCGGTCGCCGCCGTCAGGCAAGACCCAGTCGCCGTCGATGAAGAAGCGCTCCAGCCTGCCGGCTTCCATCAGGTGACGAACCGGTGAATCGATGGGTGAATGCATTGCGGGGTGTCCTTGAATCGATACCATGCGCCGGCGAACGGCGGAAGCCCGGAGGCCGCCACCGTCGTCCGCGAGACGGCCTCACACTAGAAATCGGCAACCTTGCCCCAGGCGGAATCGGCGAACCGGCCCGGCTGATACGGTACCGGGTCCACGATCGGCGGCGCCCCGGTGGCGAGATCCGCGATCAGGTGACCGGCGCCGGGGCCAATGCCGAAACCGTGTCCGGAAAAGCCTGCCGCCAGGATCAATCCCGGCACGCCCGGCACTTCGCCGATACCCGGGACGCCGTCCGGCGTGCTGTCGACGTACCCGGCCCATGCGTGCGTGATCGTGGCTTCGCGCAGTTCGGGCAGCAGTTCGACGGCACGACGATAGGTTTCGGTGACGGTCGGCATGTCGGGCTTCGGATCGAGGATGCGCACCGCCTCCATCGGGGTCGGCGCATCGAGCCGCCACCGCTTGAGCGTTTCGTGGCCGCCGCGCATGCCCTCGAGGCCGCCCGGCAGCAGATTGCGCCAGCGCTTCGCGAACATCGGCACGAACTGCGGGGCGAACCGCAGGAACTGCGGCGTCACGTCCACGCGCGCGCGGCCGCTGATGGCCAGTGCGTAGCGTCCGTCGTCGCGGCGCGTGACGGACACGCCGGAGGTGTACAGCGCATCCGGCAAGCGCTGTTCGACGGGCGACACGCTCAGGATCGACTGACGGATCGACGCCTGCGGAAAGCGGATGCCGAGCTGGCGGCAGAACGACGACGCCCACGCGCCGCCGGCGAGCACGACCGTCTTCGTCCTGATGACGCCGGCCTCGGTGACCACGCCGCCGACGCGCCCGCCCTCGAGTTCGATCCCGCGCGCAGCACAGTGCTGGTGGACGCTGCCGCCCAGCTTCATCAGTGCTGCCGCCACGGCCGGCGCGGCCTTGCCCGGGTCGGCCGTGCCGTCGGTCGGCGAGAACACGCCGCCCTTCCACTGCCGGCCCGTCACGCGCCCGCGCTCGCCGGCCTGCTTGCTGTCGAGCATGTACGTCGTCACGCCCGCGGTCTTCGCGAAGTCGCCCCAGCTGGCCCAGCGGGACAGCTCGGCCTCGTCATTGCTCAGATACAGCAGCCCGCAGCGATGAAAGCCCGTGTCTTCGCCGGATTCGGCGGCGAATCGTTCCCACAGGTCGATGCTCTTGCTCGCCATCGGCAATTCGCGCGCGTCGCGGTTCTGCTGCCGGCACCAGCCCCAGTTGCGGCTCGACTGCTCGGCACCGATGCGGCCCTTCTCGACCAGCGCGACCGACATGCCGCGCCGGGCGAGGTAGTACGCGGTAAAGACGCCGATGATGCCGCCGCCGATCACGACGACGTCGGCCGAGGCCGGCAGCGTGGGCGAGGTTTCGATAAGGCGCAGCGGAGGGGACATGGTCAGTCTCGTTCGGTAGATACGTGGACGTTCTGCACGACGTAGAATTTCGCCACGCGCTCGCTGCTTTCCCACCCGATCGACGCGCCGCGCGGCACGAACAGCGCGTCGCCGGCGCCGAGCGACAGCACGCTGCCGTCGGGCGCCGCGAACCGGACGCTGCCGGCCAGCAGGAGCATGAACTCGTTCACGCGATGCGGGCGAACGATCCGGTGATACGGCGTCGAATCCCACGTGCCCGCGCAGTACGCGGCGCCGTCGTCGACGAACACGTTGTCGCTGCGGCATTGCGGCGCGGGGCCGAGCAGGACCTCCGGCGGCAGCGTCGCGGACGGCTTGAAGTCGGCGTCGGCACGCAGCGCGAACACGCCGCGCTTCGTCGGTGTCGCGCACGCGGCCGCGCAGAACGTGAACAGCACGCGCGATGCCGCGGTGACGCGCAGCGCCGTGCCGCCGCCGATCACGGCCCCTTCTCCCGGGCCCAGCACGAGCGGTGCGGCGCCGGCCGCTTCGAGCGTCAGCTCGCCTTCGATGATCGCGATGGTTTCGATGTGCGGAAAGCTCGCCACGTCGAGTTCGCCGGCGAAGGCGATACGTCCGGCGGCCATCGCGTCGGGCCCTTCCCAGGCGATCTCCCGATGGCGCGCGAACGGATCGTTCGCGCCGAACGCCTGCTGGCGAAACGCGGTTGACGAAGGTGCGCCGTCGGCACGGTGCAACACGAAAGCTGCGGTCATTTCTGCTCCTGTGCAGTGCGCGGCGGCCGGGTTGAAAACCGTCGCGCGATATCGGAAATGGTCGTTCGCCGGCGCGCTCGCCGGCCATCCGTCAGGCGTGCCCGTCGCCGTTGCGCCTACGCGGCGTGACACGACGCTGCGCGGCGCTCGGTGTGCGGGCGCATCGAAGACGGTCGCGCAGGCGTGCCCGGCCGCGCGACCACGTAATCGCGCGGCGTGATCCCGAGTACCCGCCGGAAATGCCGGCACAGGTGGCTCTGATCGAAGAAGCCGACCTCGGTCGCGACGACCGAAGGCGCGAGGCCGGAGCGCAGCAAGTCCTGCGCACGCCGCACGCGCACGAGGCACAGATACCGGTGCGGCGACAACCCGACTTCGCCGCGAAAGCGTGCGGTGAAACGCGACACGCTCAATCCGGCCACCGCCGCGAGCGTGTCGAGGTTCAGCGGCTGCGCGAACGACGCATCGATCGTGCGCAGCACGTCGCCGATCGCCGGCGATACGGGCTGCGGAACACGCGGTGCGCGAGGCGTCGCGCCTTCGTCCGCGTCGTGGAACGGAGTGACCATGCTCGCCGTCCTCATGCGGCCGCCTGCGCGTCAGCGCGCGGCGCGGCGCCGGGTGCGCCCGGCCCGGCCATCGTGTCGCCGCCGCTCCCGTCGCGGCGGCCGTTGCCGGCGGCGAGCGGGCAAACGAATCGTGCGGTCATATCCAATCCTCCGGGGGCAGTCGCTTCAGTGCAGGAAATCCTGGATCCGGTAATACGCGCCGACGATCGGCAGAAACCACGCGTGCCCGAAATGGCCGGGCATCGCCGGCCACTCGAGGTCGCGCCACGGATTCGACGCGGCGGCGCCGTACAGCACGTCGGCCATCACGCGGCCCATGTGCACCGACATCTGCACGCCGTGGCCGCTGTAGCCCATCGAGTAATAGAGCCCGTCGTGCTGGCCCGCGCGCGGCAGCCGGTCGGCGGTGATGTCCACCAGCCCGCCCCAGCAGTAATCGAGCCGCACCTTGGCCAGTTCCGGGAAATACCCGGCCATGCCGGCGCGCAGGATGTCGCCGCTTTTCGCGTCGGAGCGCGGGCTCGACATCGCGAAGCGCGCGCGGCCGCCGAACAGCAGCCGGTTGTCGGGCGTCACGCGGAAGTAGTTGCCGATCTGGCGCGACGTCACGTAGGCGCGGCGCTGCGGGAACAGCCGGTTCAACTGTGCGTCGGGCAGCGGCTCGGTCACGACGATGAAGCTGCCGACCGGCGCGATGCGCCGCCGGAACCAGCCGAACGGGCCGTGCTGCGATGCGCCGGTCGCGACCAGCACGCGATCGGCGACGATCCTGCCGCGCGTGCAGGTGATCGCGTGGCGCTCGCCGTCGAGCCGCTCGAGCTGCGTGACGGCCGCATGCTCGTACACGCGTGCGCCGGCGCGCACGGCTGCCTGCGCAAGCCCGACGCCGAACTTGCCCATGTGCATCTGCGCGCCGTTGCGCTGCAGGAGTCCGCCGTAGAAACCGTCGGAGGCGACTTCGTCGCGAATCCGCGCCGGCTCGATCAGTTCGATGTCCGGATCGACATCGCGGCGCAACGCGTCGAAGGTCTTTTCGAGCCCCGCGAAATGCTGCGGCTTCGCGGCGAGCTTCAGCTTGCCCGCCCGCCGGAAATCGCAGTCGATCGCGTGCTCGACGACGATCGTCTCGACGCTCTTCACCGCGCTTTCGTACGCGCGATAAAACTGCTTCGCCGGCTCCGCGCCGATGCGCGCGGCCAGCGACGCGTAATCCTGCGCGACGCCCGTGTTGCACTGGCCGCCGTTGCGGCCGGACGCTTCGCCCGCGACCTGCGCGGCTTCGAGCACGACCACCGATACGCCGCGCTGCGCGAGCGCCAGCGCCGCCGACAGGCCGGTGAAGCCGCCGCCGATCACGACCACGTCGGCCCGCCCTTCGACGGGCCCTTCGCAGCCGGCGCGAAACGCGGGGCGGGTATCCAGCCAGTACGATTCGAATTTCATCGGATTCTTCTCGAGCATGTCGGCGACGACGATCGGCGGCCGTTCATGGGAAATCATTTAATCACCATCAAAAACCGCAGTTGCCGCGTATTCGCGCGCGGCACGCGCACAAAGCGCCGTTTTGCGCGACCGCCGCAGCAGACTATGCGGTGCGCCGTTCGCCGCTTCACTTGCCACGTCGTGCGCGGCGAACTTCCGGCGTGTCGCGCGCTACAGCTGCACCGGCTGCTCGGGCGCGGCACCCTCCGGCGCCGGTTCCGCCTGGAAGCGCGCGAGGTCTTCCTCGCTGCGATGGCACAGCACCTGCGCGCCGTTGCCGAGCGTGCGCAGCGCCGGTGCCGTCCGGTTGCAGACGCCGTCCACGCGCATCGCGCAGCGCGACAGGAACGGACACAGCTCGGCCTCGTTCTCGCGTTCGCCGATCGGCACCAGCGGCCGGTGGCAACGCTCGGCCGCATCGTCGAGCCAGCCCGCGCGCAGCTCCGGCGCGGACGACACCAGCAGATGCGAATACGGGTGATAAGGCGGCGCGCACAGCGCGTCGCGGCTACCGGCTTCGACACGGCGGCCCGCGTACAGCACGACGATGTCGTCGCTGATCGCGCGCACCTTCGCGATGTCGTGCGTGATGAACACGTACGACACGCCGAGCTTCGCCTGCAGGTCGCGCAGCAGATCCATGATCGCGGCGCCGACGACCGTATCGAGTGCCGACGTGACTTCGTCGCACAGGATCAGGTCTGGCTCGGCCGCGAGCGCGCGCGCGAGGTTCACGCGCTGCTTCTGCCCGCCGGACAGCTCGCCGGTCCGCCGCGAGGCCACCGCGGGCGGCAGCCGCACGAGTTCGAGCAGCTCGGCGACGCGCTGCCGCGCACGCGCGCCCTTGATCCCGTGGTAAAACGCGAGCGGCCGCGCGAGCGTGCGCTCGACGGTATGCACCGGGTTGAGCGCGGTATCGGCGTTCTGGAACACGATCTGCACGCGGCGGTGCTGCTCCTTCGTGCGCTTGGCGATATCGAGCGCGAGCGGCTCGCCGTCGAGCAGAATCTTCCCGGCCGCCGCCGGGACCAGGCCCGCGATCACCTTGGCGAGCGTCGTCTTGCCCGAGCCCGATTCGCCGATCACGCCGACCGTCTGCCCGCGCCCGATGCGCAGGTCGACTTCGTGCAGGATCAGCTTCGCGGGCCAGCCCTTTGCCGTCCGGCCGCCGTAACCGGCGACCGCACCGCGCACGTCGAGCAGCGGCGCCGGTTCGGCCGGCGCCGGTTTCTCGTCGCGTTGCGCATCGTTCGGCGTGACGGCCGCGATCAGGCTCTGCGTGTACGGGTGCACCGGCGCATGCAGGATCTGCTCGGTCGCGCCCGCCTCGCGGATCACGCCGTCGCTCAGCACGACGATCCGGTCGGCCATCTGCGCGACCACCGCCAGATCGTGCGACACGTACACCGCGCTCATCCCGCAGCGCCGGATCACGCTCTTGAACGCCTGCAGCACGTCGATCTGCGTGGTCACGTCGAGCGCGGTGGTCGGCTCGTCGAGGATCACGAGCTCCGGATCGGTGATCAGCGCCATCGCGGCCATCAGCCGCTGCAACTGGCCGCCCGACACCTGGTGCGGATAACGCTTGCCGATCGTCTCGGGCTCCGGCAGCGCGAGCGCGCGGAACAGCTCGACCGCCTTCGCCTGCGCGTCGCGCTTCGTCATCGTCTTGTGGATCAGCGCGCTCTCGATCACCTGGTCGAGAATCGTGCGCGACGGATTGAACGCGGCGGCCGCGCTCTGTGCGATGTACGCGACCTTCCGACCGCGCAGCGCGGTCAGGCCTTGCGCGGACAGCGTGCAGACGTCCGTGCCGCCGATCTTCACCGAGCCGCCGGCGATCCGGCAGCCGGTGCGCGCATGGCCCATCAGCGACAGCGCGATCGTCGTCTTGCCGGAGCCCGATTCGCCGATCAGCGCGAGCACCTCGCCGCGCCCGATCTCGAAGTCGACGCCGTGGACGATCGTCGTTTCCTCGCCGCCCGGCCGGCCGCCGACCACGCGCAGCCCGCGCACCTCGACGAGCGGAGTCGATTCATCTCGCATCAGTGTTCTCCCGCGGCCGCGGCCGCGCCCTTGCGGCGGCCGCGATGCGGCAGGCCGTCGATCAACAGGTTGACGCCCACCGTCAGGATCGCGATCGCGACCGCAGGCATGATCGCGACGGCCGAGCCGTCGCCGAGGCTCGCGATGTTCTCGCGCACGAGCGAGCCGAGGTCCGCGTACGGCGGCTGCACGCCGAGCCCGAGAAAGCTCAGGCCGCTCAGCAGCAGCACGACGAACGTGAAGCGCAGCCCGGTATCGGCGAGCATCGGATGGATCATGTTCGGCAGCATCTCGACGCACGCGATGTACAGCGCGCTCTCGCCGCGCGCCCGCGCCACCTGCACGAATTCGAGCGTGCTGATGTTGACCGCCAGCGCGCGTGCGATCCGGTACGAGCCCGGCATGTAGCTGACCGCGGCGGTCAGGACCAGCAGCGGCAGCGACGAGCCGAAGGCCGCGACGAACATCAGCGCGAACATCTTCGACGGAATCGACGTGAGCGCATCGAGCAGCCGGCTCATCGTCTCGTCGACCGCGCGGCCCGACACGGTCGCGAGCAGCCCGAGCGTCGTGCCGGTCAGCGCGGCGAGCAGCACGGCCGCGAGCGCGAGCAGCACGGTCAGCCGCGTGCCGTACAGGATCCGGCTCAGCATGTCGCGGCCGAGGAAGTCGGCGCCGAACGGCAGCTTCGCGCTGAACGGCGCGAACACGTCCGGCGTGACGATCGCGCCGACGTCGTGCGGCGCGAGCAGCGGCGCGAACACCGCGATGAACAGCATCAGGCCGACCATCGACAGGCCGATGCGGCCGCCGGTCGTCAGTCTGATGCGCGCGGCGCGGCGCTTGCGCGGCTGGTCGGGGGACGGCGCGGCGGGCGGCGTCGCGCCTCCCGACGGCGAGCGCGGTTCGCCTGACGGCGGCAGCGCGGTGCTGCGATGAACGGGTTCGGTCGGGTGCATGGTCGGCATCTCGGAAGGTGGGCGGGACGCTCAGGTCCGCAATCTCGGGTTCGACACGATCGAGCAGAGGTCGGCGAACAGCACGAGCGTCAGGTAGGCGACGCAGAAGATCAGCGTGCAGGCCTGGACCAGCGGGAAATCGCGATTGCCGACCGCATCGACCATCAGGCTCGCGAGGCCCGGATAGTTGAAGATCGTCTCGACGACGATCACGCCGCCGAGCAGGTACGACAGGCTCAGCGCGATCGCATTGGCGATCGGCCCGATCGCGTTCGGCAGCGCATGGCGCAGCACGACGCGCGCGGGGCTCGCGCCCTTGAGCACGGCCATCTCGACATACGACGCGCTCAACTGCTCGATCACCGCGGCGCGCGTCATCCGCGCCATCTGCGCGATCACGACCGCGCACAGCGTCAGCACCGGCATCGCGTACGCGCGCAGGAAATCGTGCAGGCTCTCGATCGGGCCGCTGTACGACAGCGCGGACAGCCAGTGCAGCTTCACGGCGAGCACGAGCACGGCGACCGTCGCGATCAGGAACTCCGGCGTCGCGACGAGCGCGAGCGTGCCGAGGCTGATCACGCGGTCGACCACCGACTCGCGCTTGACCGCGGCGAGGATGCCGAGCAGCAGCGCGATCGGCACCGACACGGCGGTCGTGATCGCCGCGAGCGCGAGCGACTTCGGCAGGCGCCCGCCGATCATCGCCGACACCGGCATGTCGCCGGACAGCGAACGGCCGAAATCGCCGTGCAGCAGCCCGGTGAGCCAGTTCAGGTAGCGCACGTGGGCCGGCATGTCGAGGCCGAACTGCTGGCGCAGCGCGGCGACCGTCTCGGGCGTCGCCGACTGGCCAAGCGCGGCCTGCGCGGCATCGCCCGGCAGCAGGTTCGTGATCGTGAAGATGATCGCGGACACGATCAGCAGCGTCAGCGCGGTGACCGCGATGCGCCGGCCGATCAGTCCAAGCAGGATTCGATTCATGAAACTTCACTCCCGTAGAGGCCGCGTGCGGCCGGCGCGGCAATCCGCACCGGCCGCACGGCGGCGGCACGCGCAGGCGTCAGGCGTTCCACCACACGTGCTCGGCGAACATGAAGCCCATCATCCCGCCGGTCGGGATCGAGCCGAGGCCCGCGATCCGCTTGTCGTAGCCGTCGAGGAAGCTGATGAAGGCCGGGATGCCGACCCTGCACTGCTGCGCGACGAGCACCTGCATGTCGCCGTACATCTGCTTGCGCTTCGCGTCGTCGGTTTCCGAGCGCGCGGCGAGCAGCAGCTGGTCGAACTTCGGGTTCTTCCAGCCCGACTCGTTCCACGGCGCGTCCGACTTGAAGAACTGCGTGAACAGCACGTCGGCGCTCGAACGCGGGTTGATGTTGCCGAAGCCGAGCGGATGCTTCATCCAGTGATTCGACCAGTAGCCGTCCGCCGACACGCGGTTCACCTGCAGGTTCAGCCCGATCTTCTGGCCGGCCTGCTGCAGCAGCACGGCCATCTCGATCGACCCGTTCGCGTCGGAGGTCGCATAGATCGGCGGCAGCGCGGCGCCCAGCGCGCCCGCCTTCTGGAACAGGAACTTCGCCTTGTCCGGATCGTACGGCCGCTGCGGCAGCGACGCGTTGAAGTAGCGATGCCCCGGCGGGATCGGCTGGTCGTTGCCGATCACCGCGTAGCCGCGGAACACCGCCGAGCGGATCTGCTCGCGATTGAACAGGTACTTCATCCCTTCGACGAAATCGGGGTTCGCGACGATCGGGTTGTCGCTGCGCATGATCAGGTCGGTATAGAGCCCCGACTTGGTTTCCTGCAGCGCATAGCCCGGCGTCGACGCGACCCGCTGCGTCGAGCGCGGATCGATCGCGTTGATCAGGTGCACGTCGCCCGACAGCAGCGCGTTCAGGCGCGCGGCGCTGTCGCTGATGCCGATCAGCTCGATCTCGTCGAGGTACGGCATCCCCGGCTTGAAGTAGCTGTCGTTGCGCACGCCGACGGTCGACACGCCCGGCTTGAACGACTTCAGCTTGTACGGGCCGCAACCGATGCCGGTGCTGAAATCGGTCGTGCCGTCCTTGACGATCACGAGTTGCGGCGTCGCGAGGATCACCGGCAGATCGGCATTCGCGCTCGCGAGTACGAGCGTGACCTCGTCCGGGCCGCTCGCCTTTGCGTCGGCGAACTGATCGGCGAGCGGCTTGACCTTCGACGCGGTGGCCGCGTTCTTGTGGCGCATCAGCGAGTACACCACGTCGGCCGGCGTGACCGGTTTCCCGTCGTGGAACGTGACGCCCTTGCGCAGCTTGATGATCCACGTCTTCGCGTCGGTCGTCTGCAACGACTGGGCGAGATTCATCTGCGGCGTCAGGCTCGCATCGAGCTGCGTGAGGCCGCTGTAGAACATGAAGAAACGAATGTAGTCGGCGCCCGTCGAGCCCTTGGCCGGGTCGAGCGTATCGGCCGTCGAGCCCGATTCGTTCGCAACCCGAATCTTGCCGCCGCGCTTGGGCGCGGGTGCCGCAAACGCCGTCCCGGGTTGCATCAGCAGCCCGCCGGCGCCGGCGGCCATCATGCCGCTCGCCGCCATGACCCGCATCATGTCGCGGCGCGTGAAGCCGCCCTTGCTGCCGTTGTCGATATCGTCGCTCATCCGAACTGCTCCTGACTGTGGAAAGTGGGTCCTGGGGTCCAGCGTGGTTCGAGAATTCCGTCGTGCCCGTGTGCTGGTCGCGGGCGCGACGTCGTGCGCATTGAGTTCATTTAAGCATCGCCAAAATGCGGGTTATCGCGATTCGGGGCGGCTGCACGATACGATTCGACCGTTTTGGACCGCCCGCGCAGCATGATTTGCTGCGTGACCACGCGTACCGCCATGCGCTCGATGCCGCGTCGCGACCACTGCGCGATACGTGCGCGACGAAGGAAATCGTAAAGTGATACGCGCGGCAGATTGCGCCGACAAAATTGGCCGCGCGGCATCCGAAACGCGTTCGACACTCGCAAACCGCATGTTTGTGTGGAATGCGCGCTCGCGGCCCGCGGCGCCCGGTACGACCGGGACGTCGCGCGCGCATCGGACGGCGGGCGCCGGCCGCGAGGACGCCCGGCGCATGAAAGGTCAGGAGATTGCCGCGACGTCGAAGCGGCTTCGCCGGACGACGGGCGGACAACAGGGATGCGGCCGGATGATCCGACGCCGGGCACGAACCCGTGACGGGCCGTCAAGCCGCGACTCCCCGCTGCGACGCGGTCGGCGCCGGCAGGTTGGTGAGCACCACGCCGAACACTTGCCGGCGTGGCGTCAGGAAAACGAGGTGATGGCGTTGCCGGCGGGTGCGCACGCGGCGGTCAGCGGTCGGGCGGTCAGGCGGTCAGACGTCGAGCAATCAGGCAGCCGGGCAGTCGGGCAGTCGGGCAGTCTGGCGGTCACGCAGTCACGCAGTCAGACAGTCGAGCAATCAAGCCGTCAGCCTGAACACCGACACGGCGGCCCTCAACCGTGCCGCCTGTTCATCCAGCGAGGACGCGGCCGCGGCGGCCTGCTCCACCAGCGCGGCATTCTGCTGGGTCACTTCGTCCATCTGCGCGACCGCCAGGCCGATCTGTTCGATGCCGGTACTTTGCTCGGCGGATGCCGCGGTAATCTCGCCCATGATGTCGGCGACCCGGTCGATCGACCGGACGATCTCCGTCATGCGCGCGCCCGCCGTCTCGACGAGCCGGCTGCCGCTGCCGACCCGCTCGACCGACGCCTCGATCAATCCCTTGATGTCTTTCGCGGCCGCCGCGCTGCGTTGCGCGAGCGAGCGGACCTCCGCGGCCACGACCGCGAACCCGCGCCCTTCCTCGCCCGCCCGCGCGGCTTCGACCGCGGCATTGAGCGCGAGAATGTTGGTCTGGAACGCGATGCTCTCGATCACGACGGTAATGTCGGCGATCCGCACCGATCCGTCCGAAATCTGCCGCATCGTTTCGACGACTTCCCGCACGGCGGCGCCGCCGAGTTCGGTCGCCTCCTTCGCGTGGGTCACGAGCGCATTCGCCTGACGTGCATTGTCGGCATTCTGTTTGACCGTCGACGTGATCTGTTCCATGCTGGCGGCCGTTTGCTGCAGCGACGCGGCCTGTTCCTCCGTGCGCTGGGACAGGTCCAGGTTGCCTTGCGCGATCTCGCCGGTGCCGACGGCGATCGAGCGGGTCGTGGTCTGGATGTCGGCGATGGTTTCGGTGAGTCGCGCCTTCATGTCGCCGAGCGCGACGAGCAGGCTGCCCGGCGCGGCGTGCGCCGTATCGAACTGCACGTCCAGTTCGCCGGCGGCGATGCGGGCCGCGATCCCGGCCGCCTGCGCGGGCTCGCCGCCCAGCGTCCGCCGGACGCTGCGCAACACCCCCCACGCGATCGCCGCGAGCGCCGCGGCGATGACGAGCGTGATGGCGCCGAGCACCTGCGCGAGCCGCGCAAACGCCGCGTTGATGTCGTCGTAGAAGAATCCGGTGCCGATCCACCAGTCCCAGTCCGGAACGGCGACCACGCCCTGCAGTTTCGGCTCCACGTCCGCGTCCGGGCTGCGCTTGATCAGCACGTCGACGAGCGCGAAATGCGCCTGGGCCATTCCGGCGCGGTACGCCTCGCTGTCGGTCAGGCCGCTGGTCGTGCGGTTGCCCTTCGCGCGGGTGCCGATGAACTTCGCGTTCGGATGCACGAGGTTGACGCCGTCGGACGTCGTCACCCAGTAGTAGCTCTTCGAATTCGCATTGAGCGCGGACAACGCGGCCTTGGCCTGCTGCTGGGCCTGCTCCCGGGTGAGCGTTCCGCTCGCCTGCATCGCGCGATACGAGTCGACCAGATGCTCGGCTTTGGTCAGCAGGATGACGATCTCGTCACGCCGGCTGTCGATCAGCGCGTCGCGCAGCGTGTGCAGCGACATCGCGGCGAGCAATGCAACGCCGAGCAGCGCCGCGACGACGAGCATCAGCAGTTTCGTGGACAACTTCATGCGGGGGGCCTCGCGATATTAACCGTTCGGTACATATATCGGCTCGGACGGCCCCGCCTTGAATGGCGCCGTATCGGTAATTACCCTCGGTTCGTGCGGTGAGCGCACGCGTGAAGCGGCAAGGCCGTCGCGCCCCTCTTGGCCGGTCCTGACAGGCCTGCCGGCACGGCCACGCGCACAGGGCGCGCAGCCGCCCGCCGGCGCGGCGGCGCTTACAGCCCGAGTTGCGTCGCGAGGTGACCGATGTCCGACACCTCGTAATAGTTGTAGAACGGCGTGCCCGGCTCGTGCCCGCGATTGACGAACGCCTTGTGCTTGATGCCGAGATCCTCGGCCGTCATCAGGTCGTAGCGCAGGCTCGACGACACGTGCAGCACGTCCTCGGGCTTGCAGCCGAGCTTGCCGAACATGTATTCGAAGCCCTGCATGCGCGGCTTGTACGACTGCGCCTGCTGCGCGGTGAACACCGCATGGAACGGCGCGCCGAGCTTGTCGACGTTGCTCATGATCTGCTCGTCCATGGCGTTCGACAGGATCACGAGCTTGTACTTCTGCGCGAGCCGCGACAGGCCGGCCGGCACGTCCGGATGCGGGCCCCACGTCGGCACCGCATGATAGAAGCGCTCGGCCTCGGCTTCGTCGAACGGCGTGCCGATGCGCGCGCAGGTGCGCCGGATCGCGTTGACGACGACGTCGCGGTACGGCTTCCACGCCCCGAGCACCTCGTCGAGCCGATAGGCGGCGAACGCGCGCACGAAATCCTCCATCGCGACCGGCGACAGCCGGTCCGCGTAGATCTCGCGCGCCAGGTCCGCCATCTGGAAGCGGGTCAGCGTGCCGTAGCAGTCGAACGTGATGAACTTCGGTTCAAATTGGATCATGGTGAGGTCCTGTCGGTATGAAACCCCGGCAGGGCCGGGGACGGGCTGGGTTCAACGCAATTGAATCAGGGCAAAAAATCCGTCGCGCATCGTTCGACGCCGATCGAAACGCAGATTCGCCGCGTGTTGCGGGCCGCGGGCAGCACGATCTGCGGCACGGTCGCGCGCGGCGCCGCGGGCCGCCCCGGCAGGCTTCGCGCAACCGCGGCGCGCCAACTACCCGGCGGGCCCGGCGCGGCTCGCCCGGGCGGCGCCGCTGCAGTTCCATCGTAGTGTCATTCCCACAGCAGAAGCTGTCGGATTGGCGGGCCGCGCCGGCATGAAGCGCGCGTTCGCGCGCGCCGATCGCGCCGGTTTGCGTCGATCTCGCCCGGCCGCCCGCCGTCGCCGGAAAACAGGCGAATCGTCCTATCCGCGCCGCGGTGTCGCTGGCAGAGTCGATATGTCATTCCTACCCATCCGGAGTCCGGCGTGTCCGATCTCAACCCTTCCAGCACGCTCATCTATCGTCCGTTCACCGACACCGACCTGCCCGCCGCGCATCGTCTGTCGGAAGCGGTCAAGTGGCCGCACCGTCTCGACGACTGGCGCTTCGCGCTCCAGCTGGGCCACGGCTTCGTCGCCGAAGACGAAGGCGGCATCGTCGGCACCGCGCTCGGCTGGCGCTTCGGCGACGCGCACGCATCGCTCGGCATGGTGATCGTGTCGCCCGAGCGCCAGAGCCGCGGCATCGGCCGAGAACTGCTCGCGCGCGTCGTCGACAGCCTCGGCGCACGCACGATCTTCCTGCATGCGACGCCGTCCGGCGAACCGCTCTACGTGAAATTCGGCTTCGAGGCGATCGGCACGATCGACCAGCACCAGGGCGCCGCGTTCCAGCCGCCGCTGATCTCGCTGCCGCCGGGCGAGCGCCTGCGCCCGCTCGGCACCAACGACGGCCCGCGCCTCGCGGCGCTCGCCTCGCGCGCGGCAGGTTATCCGCGCGACGCGGTGATCGATGCGCTGCTCGGCGTCGCGAACGGGATCGCGCTCGATCGCGACGGCGAACTGCTCGGCTTCGCGCTGTTCCGCCGCTTCGGCCGCGGCCATGTGATCGGCCCGGTGGTCGCGCCCGACGCGCTGCGCGCGCAGGCGCTGATCAGCCACTGGCTCGCGCTGCACGAAGGGATGTTCGTGCGGCTCGACGTGCCGGGCGACAGCGGGCTGTCGGACTGGCTGCAGGGGCTCGGGCTGCCGCGCGTCGACACGGTCGTCGCGATGGCGCGCGGCGCGGCGCCCGCGCGGGACCCGGCGCTGCGCACGTTCGCGATCGTGAACCAGGCGCTCGGCTGAGCGGCACGCGCGATGAGCTTTCTCTACAAGGCCGACCCGGTGCGCGGCGCGCAATGGGCGCAGCGCTTCGCGCAACAGGCGCCCGACCTCCCGTTCCGGATCTGGCCGGACCTCGGCGACCCTGAAACCGTCCGCTATCTCGCCGCCTGGCAGCCGCCCGACGATCCGGCCGCGCTGCTGCCGAATCTCGAAGTCGTGTTCTCCGTCGGCGCCGGCATCGACCAGTTCGACCTGTCGCGCGTGCCCGCGCACATCCCGGTCGTGCGGATGATCGAGCCGGGCATCGTCGAAGGGATGGTCGAGTACGTAACGCAGGCGGTGCTGACGATCCACCGCGACCTGTTCGACTACGCGACGCAGCAGCGCGCGCAGGTGTGGCGCGAGCGGCCGGTGCGCGCGGCCGCGTCGCGGCGCGTCGGCGTGCTCGGGCTCGGCACGCTCGGCCAGGCCGTGCTCGACACGCTGCGGCGCTTCGGCTTCCCGTGCGCCGGCTGGAGCCGCACGCCGCGCACGCTCGACGGCATCGACTGCTACGCGGGCGACGCGGCACTCGACGCGTTCCTGGCCCGCACCGACATCCTGATCTGCCTGCTCCCGCTCACCGACGGCACGCGCGGGCTGCTCGGCGCACGCGTGTTCGACGCGCTGCCGGCCGGCGCGTCGCTCGTGCAGGTCGGGCGCGGCCCGCAGCTCGACGAGGCCGCGTTGCTCGCGGCGCTCGCGAGCGGCCGGCTCGACAGCGCGATCCTCGACGTGACGGACCCCGAGCCGTTGCCGGCCGGCCACCCGTTCTGGACCCACGCGCGTATCCGGATCACGCCGCACATCGCGAGCGCGACGCGGCCCGATACCGCGGTCGACGCCGTGCTCGCGAACCTCGCGCGCCACCGCGCGGGCCAGCCGATGATCGGCGTCGTCGATCGCGCGCGCGGCTACTGACGCGCGCGCCCGGCCCGGCGGGGCGCGCAGCAGAAAATGCCGAAGCGTCCCGTGGAAACACCGTTTTCATACGTTTCAGGGCGCAAATTGAAGACACGTGCGGATTTCTCGCCCGGTAGCATGAACTCACGCTGACACCCGACGAGAGTCCCTCCCCGCCATGAACCAAGCCGCGCTGATCGAAGCCGATCGTCAACACCTGATCCACCCCGTCGTCAACTACCGCGTGCACGAGGCGCGCGGCGTCACCGTCCTCGACTCCGCGAGCGGCGTGTTCCTGCGCGACGCCGACGGCCATACGCTGCTCGATGCGTTCTCGGGCCTGTGGTGCGTGAACGTCGGCTACGGCCGCGACAGCATCGTGAAGGCCGCCGCCGACCAGATGGCGAAGCTGCCCTACGCGACCGGCTATTTCCATTTCGGCTCGCAACCGGCGATCGAGCTGGCCGAGCGGCTCGCCGCGCTCGCGCCGCCTTCGCTGAACCGCGTGTACTTCACGCTCGGCGGCTCGGACGCGGTCGACTCCGCGGTGCGCTTCATCACGCACTATTTCAACGCGACCGGCCGCCCGTCGAAGAAGCACATGATCGCGCTCGAACGCGGCTATCACGGCTCGTCGTCGATCGGCGCCGGCCTGACCGCGCTGCCGGCGTTCCACCGTCATTTCGACCTGCCGCGCGCGGACCAGCATCACATCCCGTCGCCCTACCCGTACCGCCATCCGCTCGGCGACGATCCGCAGGCGCTGATCGGCGCGTCGGTCGCCGCGCTGGAAGCGAAAGTCGCCGAACTCGGCGCGGACAACGTCGCCGCGTTCTTCTGCGAACCGGTGCAGGGTTCCGGCGGCGTGATCGTGCCGCCGGCCGGCTGGCTGAAGGCGATGCGCGACGCGTGCCGGCGCCTCGGCATCCTGTTCGTCGCCGACGAGGTGATCACCGGCTTCGGCCGCACGGGGCCGCTGTTCGCGTGCGAGACCGAACAGGTCGACCCGGACCTGATGACCGTCGCGAAGGGCCTGACCGCCGGCTACGCGCCGATGGGCGCGGTGCTGATGTCCGACGAAATCTACGAAGGCATCGCGGGCAGCCGCGCGGAGTCTGCCGCGGTCGGTCACGGGCATACGTATTCCGCGCATCCGGTCAGCGCGGCGATCGGCCTCGAGGTGCTGAAGCTCTATCACGAAGGCGGGCTGCTCGCGAACGGCCAGGCGCTGGCGCCGCGCTTCGCGGCGGGGCTCGATGCGCTGCGCGCGCATCCGCTCGTCGGCGACGCGCGTTCGGCCGGCCTGCTCGGCGCGCTCGAGCTGGTGGCCGACAAGGCGCACAAGACGCGCTTCGACCCGGCGCTGAACGTGCCGGACAAGATCGCGGCGGCCGCGTACGCGAACGGCGTGGTGTTTCGCGCGTTCGGCGACGGCGTGCTCGGTTTCGCGCCGGCGCTGAGCTTCACCGCGGGCGAGTTCGACCTGATGTTCGAACGCGTGCGCAAGACGCTCGACGACGTGCTGGCCGACCCGGGCGTGCAGCGCGCGCTCGACGTCGCGCACGCGCAGCCGGCCTGACGGGCCGAGGGAAAGCCGGGCTTGTGGCGGCCATCGTTCGACTCTAAAGTAACCGGACATTCCATTTTTTCCCCTCTCACGTAACCATGACGGACAGCAAGCTGGATCGCATCGACCTGCGCATCCTCTCCCAGTTGCAGAAGCGCGGCCGCATGACCAACGTCGAGCTGGCCGATGCGGTCGGGCTGTCGCCGAGCCCGTGCCTGATCCGCGTGAAGCGGCTCGAGAAGGCCGGCTACATCGGCGGCTACGGCGCGCACATCCAGCTCGAGAAGCTCGGCGACGTGCAGGTCGTGTTCACCGAGGTCACGCTGGCCGACCACCGGCGCGAGGACTTCGACCGCTTCGTCGCGGCGATCCGCAACGTCGACGAGATCGTCGAATGCCACCTCGCGAGCGGCGGCTACGACTATCTGCTGAAGTTCATCACGCGCAGCGTGAGCCATTACCAGACGATCGTCGAAGGGCTGCTCGAGCAGAACATCGGCATCGAGAAGTATTTCAGTTACGTGATCATCAAGTCGCCGTTCGTCAAACGGCACTACCCGCTCGAATCGCTGTTCGGCGAACGGCACTGACCGCGGCACGCGGCACCCTTGAACGCGGCAGCCCGCTGTCCGCGCGGGGTCGTCGCGCGCCGGCGTCGCCGCCGAACCGCCTCACCCAAGGACCTGTCATGCCGCTTACGCTGTCCCGCACCGAACTCGTTCGCACCGCCAACCTGATCGACGGCGCCTGGCGCGACGCGCTCGACGGCCGTCGCTTCGACGTCACCGATCCGGCGACGCTCGACCTCGTTGCCCACGCACCCGACAGCGGCGCCGCCGACGCGCGCGCCGCGACCGACGCGGCCGCACGCGCGCTGCCCGGCTGGCGCGCGACGCCCGCGCGCGAACGCGCCGCGATCCTGCGTGCGTGGCACGCGGCGATCGTCGCGCACACCGACGATCTCGCGAAGCTGATGTCGCGCGAACAGGGCAAGCCGATCGCCGAAGCGCGCGGCGAAGTCGCCTATGGCGCGTCGTACGTGCAGTGGTTCGCCGAGGAAGCGACGCGCACGTATGGCGATCTGATTCCGCAGCAGCAGCGCGGCAAGCGGTTGAGTGCGGTGAAGGAGCCGATCGGCATCGTCGCCGCGATCACGCCGTGGAATTTCCCGCTCGCGATGATCGCGCGCAAGATCGCGCCCGCGCTCGCGGCCGGCTGCACGGTCGTCGCGAAGCCGGCGGAGGACACGCCGCTCACCGCGCTCGCGCTGGCCTTCCTCGCGCAGGAAGCCGGCGTGCCGCCCGGCGTGCTGAACCTGATCGCCGCGTCGCGCGAACGCGGCATCGACGCGGTGGCCGACTGGCTCGCCGACGGCCGCGTGCGCAAGATCACGTTCACCGGCTCGACGCCCGTCGGCAAGCTGCTCGCGCGCGAGTCGGCCGCGACGCTGAAGAAGCTGTCGCTGGAGCTCGGCGGCAATGCGCCGTTCATCGTGTTCGACGATGCCGAACTCGACGCCGCGGTCGACGGGCTGATGGCCGCCAAGTTCCGCAACGGCGGCCAGACCTGCGTGTCGCCGAACCGCGTGTACGTGCAGGCCGGCGTCTACGAGGCCTTCGCCGCGAAGCTCGCCGCGCGCGTTGCCGCGCTGAAGGTTGCGCCTGCAACCGACCCGGCCGCGCAGATCGGCCCGATGATCAACGCGCGCGCGGTCGACAAGATCGCGCGCCACGTCGCCGACGCGATCGAGCGCGGCGCGCGCGTGCTGACGGGCGGCACGCGCCTGACCGAACTCGGGCCGCACTACTACGCGCCGACGGTGCTCGCCGACGCCACCGCCGACATGCAGCTGACCTGCGAGGAAACCTTCGGCCCGGTCGCCGCGCTGTTCCGGTTCGATACCGAGGACGAGGCCGTCGATGCCGCGAACGACACGCCGTTCGGGCTTGCCGCGTATTTCTACACGCAGGACGTGCGGCGCATCGCGCGCGTGTCGGCGCGGCTCGAAACCGGCATCGTCGGGATCAACGAAGGCGCGCTCGCGAGCGAGGCCGCGCCGTTCGGCGGCGTGAAGGAATCGGGCTACGGCCGCGAAGGTTCGCGCTACGGCCTCGACGACTACCTGTCGATCAAGTACCTGTGCCAGGGCGGGCTCGACTGATCCCGCGCCGGCGCGTGCAGCCGCCCGGCGCCGCCGCGGCTGCATGCCCGTTGCGCGGTGCGCCGCTGCCGCACACGTTTGCGGCGCCGGGTGCGGCGATCGCGGCGCGAATCGGCCTCGATTTCCGGGCATACTTGCCGTTAACCCGGATTTGACCCGCGCCGCTGCAGACGCAGCGAACTTCCCGCACGAGCGCCAGCCATGCCTGCACCCACTTCGATCGAGAAAATTGCCGACTGGGCCGGCCGCAATTACTTGATCGTCGGCGTGCTGGGCACGCTGATGTCGCTGGCGGCGCTCGGCATCAGCGCGGCCACGCTGTGGGCCGCACGCAGCGAAGTGGTCGAACATGCGCACGAGACGTCGCGCAACGTCGCCGCCGTCCTGGTCAGCGAGATCGGGCGCACCGTCGAAACGTCCAACAATGCGCTCGTCGCACTCGCCGCCAACCTCCGCAACCCCGCGGTCGCGCGCATCGACACCGGGCTGCGTCACGACGTGCTGTTCGAGCGCACGACCGCGCAATACATGACCGGCATGGGCGTGACGAACCGCGACGGCCGGCAGATCGACGGATGCTGCGGCCCGCACCACAACTGGGATTTCAGCGATCGCGACTACTTCAAGGTTCATCGCGATGCGCACAACGTCGGCCTCTACGTGTCCGAGGCGTATAGCGCACGTTCGCGCGGCGGCACGAGATCCATCGCGCTGTCGCGGCGCATCGAACGGCCGGATCACTCGTTCGACGGCATCGTGGTGGTCGCGATCGACCTCGCCTACTTCGATCACCTGCTGTCGCGCCTGAACGTCGGACCGCACGGCGTCAGCGCGATCCTGCGCGCGGACGGCACGATCCTCGCGAGAAACCCGCCGTTGAGCGATCAGCAGATCAGCCGGCTGCGCCGCACGAAGTCGTTCGTGCAGATGCTGAGCCGCGACTCGGGCTTCTATGCGGCGCGCTCGAGCATCGACGGCGTCGCGCGGCTTTATACGTACCAGCACGTGCCCGGCACGCCGTTGATCGCGGTCGTGGCCCCGGCCGAGGGCGACGTGCTGGCCGGCATCACGCGCCTGACGTGGACGGTCGGCGTGTCGGCGTCCGTCATCGGCGCGCTGTTCTGCGCGGTGGTGTGGCTGCTCGCGTTCGCGCTGCGCGACAACCTGCGCAAGCAGACGCTGCTCACCGACCAGACGCGCACCGATCCGCTGACGGGCCTGCACAACCGTCGCGCGCTCGATGCGGCGCTCGCCGACGAATGGGAGCGGCTGCAGCGCGGCAGCGGCGGCAGCCTGTCGGTGCTGTTCATCGACGCCGACCACTTCAAGCAATACAACGACCGCTACGGCCATGCGCAAGGCGACACGGCGCTGCGCTTTCTCGCCGAATGCATCCGCGCGAACGTGCGGCGGCGCGGCGACATCGCTGCACGCTACGGCGGCGAGGAATTCGTCGCGGTGCTGCCCGATACGGACGAAAGCGGCGCCGCGGAAGTCGCGGAAGCGATCCGGCGCGCCGTCGAGCACAGCCGGCTCGATGGCTTCGATGCAACGATTCCGCCGTTCACGGTCAGCATCGGCTGCGCGACCGGCCATCGCGCGCACCCGCGGACCGTGCATGCGCTGTCGCATCAGGCGGACCTCGCGCTCTATGCGGCCAAGCGGCACGGCAGAAACCGCGTGTGCCGCGCGGACGCGGATTCGGCCGCCGAGGCGGCGTGATCGCGCCGGTTATCGTCGTCGTTCCGGGGAACACCAGTCCGGCCGGACGCACGCATGGCCGGCACGTTGCGATGCGCCGCCGATGGCCCGCTCGCCTCGTCCATCACGTTCAGTATCACGAATTCACCAAATAGTGAGCATTCGCGCGCTTCGACCGCGCCCCGCAACAAATCCTTAACGGCTGCGTCACGATCGCCCACGACAATCCGCCATCTTCAACACACCGGATGGAGTTTTGCATGTTTGCGTCACGAAGCCGTTTCCCGCTGCACGTCGCAGCGCTGTCGAGTGCGATCGTTCTCGCCGCGTGCGGCGGCGGCGATGATGTCGCGTCGACCACCCCGACCAGCGCGGCCATGCCGGCGCCGCCGGCCGACCCCGGCTTCGTCGACAGCGCACCCGTGCCGAGCGTGCCGGCCTTCGTCGACAACATCGCGACCAACCAGCGCGGCGACGCGCGCTATGCGACGCTGTCGACCAACGCCGCGGTACGCGTGGTGAGCCGCTTCCTCGACCTGTGGCAGCCGTCGACGATGCTCGTCGACGCGGGCGTGACCGCGGCCGCGAACGGCGCGTTCCCGGCGATCTCGCCGTCGACCTGCTCGGGCCTGCCCGGCAGCGGCACGCCATGCGGCACGATCCTGAACGACACGGTGCTGGCGGCCAATGTTCAATACGTGATCAACGCAACGACCGCGCGCACGCAACAGCAGGCCGATGCCGCCTACTTCGACGACCGGCGCGGCAAGGGCTACAGCGTGACCGACGGCATGGGCCCGCTCACCGACGCGTGGCGCACGGCCGCGCAGCAGACGACCAGCATCACCAGCGTGCCCGCCGACGCCACCACGGTGCTGTACAACGACAGCGGCAACAACGTCGGCGTCGGCAGCAGCGCCAACGCGAACTTCGGGAAAGTCGTCGACCTGCTCAACGAAATGGGCAACAACGCGTCGACCGAACCGTCGAAGCGCTTCTACAAGTACGCACGGCCGTACCGCTGGAGCGCGAGCGTGGTCGTCGCGCCGACGCTCGTGCCGGCGGAAAGCGCGACGCCCGCGACCGACGGCGGCTTCATCAGCGGCCACACGGCCGAAGCGATGCGCGACGCGATGACGATGGCGTGGCTCGTGCCGGAGCGCTTCCAGGAGATGGTCAGCCGCGGCCTCGAACTGGGCGAGAACCGGATCCTCGCCGGCATGCACTCGCCGCTCGACGTGATCGGCGGCCGCATGCTCGCGCTGGCCATCAGCGCGGCGAACCTCACCGCGTACGCGAGCGACGCGCAGGCCGCGTACGGTCAGGCTCACCAGGCGCTTCAGCAACTCACGGGGACGACCGGCGCGACCTTCGCCGCGTTCGCGCATTCGGGCACGACGGCCACCGACCGGTTCGCCGATTACGCGACCAACAAGGCTGCTTTCACGCGCCGCATGACGTTCGGCTTCGGCGCGATCGAATCGACCAATGCACCGGCCGTCGTGCCGAAGGGCGCGGAGGTGCTGCTGCAGACGCGCTTTCCGTACCTGAGCGCCGACCAGCGGCGCGTCGTGCTGAAGACCACCGAAGTGCAGTCCGGCTATCCGGTGATGGACGATGCGGAAGGCTGGGGCCGCCTGAACCTGTTCGCCGCGGGCGACGGCTACGGCGCGTTCAACGGCAACGTGATCGTGTCGATGGATGCGTCGCAGGGCGGGCTCAATGCGGCCGACCAGTGGCGCAACGACATCGCGGGCGCGGGCAAGCTGACGCTGCAAGGCACCGGCACGCTGACGCTGGCGGGCGACAACCGCTATACGGGCGGCACGCAGGTCAGCGGCGGCACGCTCGCCGCGGCATCGGCAAGCGCGTTCGGCACCGGCGACGTGTACGTCGGCGCCGGCGGCAGCGTGAAGATCGCGGCAAGCGCACCCGTCACGATCGCGACGCGCTACACCCAGCTCGACGACACGACGCTCGAACTCGACATCGACGGCAACGGCGGCGGACGCCTGCGCGTGGGCGGCCCGCTCACCGTCGCCGGCGGCACGCTGCACGTGAAGTTCGTGAACGGCTATGCGCCGAAGGCCGGCGACACGATCGCGCTGATCGACGGCGCGGCGGCTTCCGCGAAGTTCTCGACGGTGACGGTCGACGGGTTCAAGGCGACGCCGGTTTATACGGCGACGGGGGTGTCGGTCAGGTTGTCGGCATCGTAACCGGCAGCGGCCATCGATCCTTGCGACGGCGCCGCCCGTGGGCGGCGTCGGCGGCTACCGCTTCGTCGCGATGACCTGGAACAACGGCAGCGTCCGCGATACGGTGCCGGGCAAACGCGATCCGTTCGCACCGTCGTTCACGTCGGACATCGGTGCGGACGCGACGCTTCATTACCCATTCGAGCGCGCGCGCTGAACGACCTGTTCGATCGCGCCACCTCCGTCAGTTCCTGCGACAGCCCGTGGGTCACGCCGGGCGCACCGCGTAGCCTGTTTGCGTCGATCGCCTACGCGTTCCAGTTCGATTCGGTTTCCCGTCAGCGGCCAATCGCCGTTCTGCTTCGAAGGTCTCGCTTCTCGGTCGTCTAGGTCCGAGTGCATGTGTCCACGCGGACACTCAGCATGAGCTTTCGCACAGATAATGACAAATTTCACATACTTTTCGCGCAGCAGATTCGCTAGGATCATTTCCCTGCTTTTCCGATTCATATTCTCTCGCAGGGAATGGCGAAAAATGAAGAAACCTGTCCGACACGCAATCATGGCATTTGCGCTTTTGATAAATGCGCAGCTTTCGAACGCGCAAGCCATTGCGGCTGACACGCCGCAATCCAATGGCGCTCTGCCCGTGACGCTACCTCAACCGGATTACGCTTCGCAGCGCGTGAAGGTCGCTTTGTCGAGCGCAGAAACGACGCTCGTCCTTCCGTGGTTCGTGGAGGAACTGATCGCGACAATCAACACCAGCCATTCACTGAATGAAGCAGCCAGTGATTATGCAGGGCGTTTAAAGCGTGGTCTTTAATCGATAGTCCGTTACCAAACCCGACGGTAACCGGACGCCAGAACGCCCGCTGCGCCGCATCGGGCATTTTCTGTTTCAGTGCGTACGACGGACATCCGTCATATTTTGAATTGTCGACGGAGCCTATAAGCCATTAACCGTCGGCATGCTTGCCCGGCGTTGATGCCGGCACCTTTTCATCAGGAGGTAGCGCATGAACCGCATACCGGACGAATCGACCGCGTTCCGGATCGGTGCTCGTCGCGTTCGAACGATGCAACTGGACGGCGGCATCCTGGCCGCACAGGTGGGTAGCGAACCGCCCGCGGTCATCGTACTGAACGGCGGACAAGCCTTCGTCTCGAAGACGACTTCGCGCCGGCTGCGGCGCGACCTGCTCCGCGTCGCCGGTATCTTGCCGCCCGACACGCCATTCGTGCTGCTCGGGTATCCTGACAAGCCCGGTGCGCAATACCGGATCGCCGACATCGTCGAGCATCTCGCGCGCGGCATCGCCGCGCATTGGCAGTGCACGACGCTCATCGGCATCTCGTTCGGCGGCGTCGTGGCGGCGCGCCTTGCGGCCGCCCACCCGGAACGCGTCTCGCGACTCGGGCTGGTGTCGAGCGCGCATCGCCTTGCCCCGAACGGCTGCCGGCTCATCGAGCAGCAAATCGTGCATACGACCCGCTCCGATTTCGTCCGTCTGCTCGAAACGATGTCCGGATGCTTCCGCGCCAGCTGGCGCAACATGCTCCTGCGCGCGGCGCTGTTCAGTCGACGCCGCCACGTCGCGTCATCGGTCAACGAACGACACGTCATTGTCCGCACGCTGCGCGCATTGCGTGACGATGCACGCGACGATTCGCCGTGGCCGCGGCGGATCCGCGCGGATACGTTGATCGTCGGCGGCGCCGACGACCCGATCTTCGCCGACGCGGCGCTCGAAACTTCCGCGTGGGTGCCGTCGGTGACCCATCATGCGCTGCCAGGCGAAGGGCACATGGTGATGATCGAGCGCCGGAAGCAGGTTGCGCGACTCGTTCGGAACTGGCTCGCCGCGCGATCCTGATGTTCGTGTCCGACGTAGACGCCTGCGCACGATCGATCCGGTGAGATCCACGACGCTGTGCCACTGCCTCGGGGATAGCGTGTCGGAAAATTGCCGTTGCCCCCTCACCGGATTTTCAAAAAAAGGCGTCTGGACTTCCCGTTTCGTCGCCTTCCATGTCCGGCGCGCGGGCCAGAACGACGTCGAGGATCGCATGCGTAAGCGCCCAATCGGGCTGGCGCCGGCCGACGTCACGGCAGCGTCGTAACGCGATTCGACCACTACGCAGGCGCCTCGCCCGCGGCCCGGGCACGACGCGGCCGCACCGGGTACGAAATATGCGCACATCCCGGATTGCCGGTTGCCCGGCAAATGTTGCAACACAGGCAACCGGCGTCATGACCCACAATTACAGGAGAAAAGTGATGACCCTGCTTATCTACCTGCTCGGATGGATCGTTTTCATCGCCGGCGTGGCATGGGGCCTGATGACGCTGCATGTGTCGCAGCACATCATCGAGATCGTCGCCGTCATTCTGTTCGGCATCGCGGTGATCACGGGCGCGACGCGCGCGCGCCATCGCGACCGCACGTAGTCGCGGAACGGGCGCCGGATTTCGCTGCATTGAGGCGTCGCGCAGGTCAACGGCCCGTCGCCGGACGCCCGCGCGGGGTTATCCGTATTACCCGCAGCGGCGCGTCGCGCCGGCGCCGCCGCGGGCGTGCGTCGATTTCATCGAGGCGCAGGCGCGGTAGAACGCCGCCTCAGCGCCGGTTCGAGCGCGACACCACGTCGATCCACACGGCCAGCACCAGCACCGCGCCCTTGACGATCATCTGCCAGTACGCGTCGACGTCGAGCATCGACATCCCGTTGTCGAGGCTCGCCATCACGAGCGCGCCGATCAGCGCGCCGTAGACGGTGCCCGACCCGCCGCGCATCGACGTGCCGCCGATGAAGCACGCGGCGATCGCGTCGAGCTCGCCCATCGTGCCAGCGGACGGCGAGCCGGCCGCGAGCCGCGCGGTGTTGACGATGCCCGCGAACGCGCACATCAGCCCCATCAGCGCGAAGATCGCGAGCTTCACGCGATCGGTGTCGACTCCCGACAACCGCGTCGCCTCCAGGTTCGAACCCACTGCATAGATGCGCCGGCCGAACACGGTCTGCGTCGCGATCCACGAGAACGCGCCGAGCAGCGCGAGCAGCAGCAGCACCGGCACCGGAATGCCGCCGTAGCGGTCGAGCGTCGCGACGAACGCGAACAGCACGGCCCCGGCGCCGACGACCTTCGCGACGTCCTGCCACAGCGGCGCGACGGCGAGCCGGTAGCGGTGCCGCGTGGCGCGCTGCCGCAGCACCAGCAGCGCGACGAGCGCGAACAGCAGCACTGCGAGGCCGTCGCCGGCCGCGCGCGGCAGATAGCCCTGGCCGATGAACACGAAGCCGTCGGACACCGGCGCGATCGTCGAGCCGCCCGTCACGCCGAGCAGGATCCCGCGGAACGCGAGCATCCCGCCCAGCCCGACGATGAACGACGGCACGCGCCGGTAGGTCGACCACCAGCCGTTGAACAGCCCGACCAGCACGCCGAGCGCGAGCACCGCCGGCACCGTCACGGCGACCGGCCAGTGCCGATTGACGTCGAGGATCGCCGCGACACCGCCGAGCAGCCCGAGCAGCGAGCCGACCGACAGGTCGATCTCGCCCGCGATGATCACGAACACCATGCCGCACGCGAGCATCCCGGTGATCGACATCTGCCGCAGCAGGTTCGACACGTTGCGCGGCGTGACGAACGCGCCGTCGGTCAGCACCGAGAAGAACACCCAGATCGCCGCGACCGCGAACAGCAGCGCGAGGACCTTGTAGCGCACGAACACCTGGCGCAGCGGATGGCCGTGCGTGCGACGCGCGTCGGCGCCCGGCGGCACGGCGGGGGAAGAAGAAAGTTCGGTATTCATGACGCACTCGCTGCAATGGGTTCGGACGGCTGCCGCGCGGGCTTCAGCGCGGCGCCGAGGATCTGTTCCTGCGTGAGACCGTCGTTGACGAAATCGCCGCGCAGCTCGCCTTCGCCGATCACCAGCACACGATCGGCGAGCCCGAGCACTTCCGGCAACTCCGACGACACGACGATCAGCGCGACGCCGCGTTTCGCGAGCGCGAAGATCAGCCGGTAGATCTCGGCCTTCGCGCCGACGTCGACGCCGCGCGTCGGTTCGTCGAGGATCAGCACCTGCGGGTCGGCCAGCAGCATCCGCGCGAGCACGGCCTTCTGCTGGTTGCCGCCGGACAGGCTCGCGATCGGCAGGAACGGGTGTGCCGCGCGCACCGACAGCCGCTGCATCTCGGTGTGGATCGCATCGAGCTCGGCGGCCGCGTCGATCCGCCCGCGCGCGGCGAAACGGCGCAGCACCGACAGCGTGATGTTGTGGCCGACCCCGAGTTGCGGCACGATCCCGTGGCGCTTGCGATCCTCCGGCACCATCGCGATGCCCGCGCGGATCGCATCGGCCGGCGAGCGGATCGCGAGCGGCTGGCCGTTCATCCGCACGGTCGCCGTGCTCGCCCCCGGATACGCGCCGAAGATCGCCTGCATCAACTCGGTGCGACCCGCGCCGACGAGCCCGGCGACGCCGAGGATCTCGCCGCGCCGCACGCTGAACGACACGTCGTCCACGCGCTTGCGGCGCGGGTTCGCCACGTCGTGACAGGTCACGTTGCGCGCCTCCAGCACGACGTCGCCGATCTCGTGCGGCTCGCGCGGATACAGGTTGCGGATCTCGCGGCCGACCATCATCGCGATGATCCGGTCGGTGGTCAGCGCACGCATCGGCTCGGTCGCGACATGGCGGCCGTCGCGGATCACGGTCACCGTGTCGCACACTGCGTCGACTTCGTCGAGCTTGTGCGAGATGTATACGCACGCGACGCCGCGGCGCTTCAGGTCGCGCACGATGTCGAGCAGGATGCGCGTCTCGGCGGCACTCAGCGACGACGACGGCTCGTCGAGGATCAGCAGCTTCGCGCGCTTGTTCAGCGCCTTCGCGATCTCGATCAACTGCTGATGGCCGCCGCCGTAGTTCATCACCGGCTGCGCGACGTTGATCGCGTCGATCCGCAGCTCGCGCAGCAGCGCTTCCGAACGCCGCACCATCTCCGCATAGTGCATGCGCCCGCCGGGCAGCGTGATCTCGTTGCCGAGGAAGATGTTCTCGGCGACCGACAGCTCGGGCACCAGCATCAGTTCCTGGTGGATGATCACGATGCCCGCGCGTTCGGTGTCGCGCACGCCGGACGCAACGAGCGGCGCGCCTTCCCAGCGGATCTCGCCGTCCCACGTGCCGTGCGGGTAGACGCCCGACAGCACTTTCATCAGCGTCGACTTGCCGGCGCCGTTCTCGCCGCACAGGCCGACGCACTCGCCGGGGCGCACGGTCAGGTCGATGCCGTCGAGCGCCTTCACGCCGTCGAATGCCTTGACGATGCCGCGCATCGTCAGCAAGGGTTCGGTCATACGTTCATTGCCTCGCAGTGCGCACGCGGCCGGACCATGTGCGGCCGCACCTCGCCGGCCGCGTGCATCATGCCCATCGAGCGGTTACTGGCTCGCGAGCTGGGCCTGGGTGTAGAAGCCGTCCTTCACGACGACGTCGACGTTGCGCTTCGTCAGGAGCGTCGGCTGCAGCAGCACCGTGTCGACCTTCATCTTGCCGTTGTCGTATTGCGCGTTGAACGCGGGCTTCGTACCCTTCGCGAGATCGACCGCGAGCTTCGCGGCTTCGCTCGCGATCAGCTTCAGCGGCTTGTAGACGGTCATCGTCTGCGTGCCGGCGATCACGCGCTTGACGGCCGCGAGGTCCGCATCCTGCCCGGACACGGGCACCTTGCCGGCCAGATGCTGCGCGGCGAGCGCCTGGATCGCGCCACCTGCGGTGCCGTCGTTCGACGCGACGATCGCATCGATCTTGTTGTTGTTCGCGGTCAGCGCGTCCTCGACGATCCGCAGCGCGGTCGATGCGCTCCACTCCGGCACCCACTGCTGGCCGACGACCTTGATGTCGCCGCGGTCGATCGCCGGCTTCAGCACCTTCAGCTGGCCCTCGCGCAGCATCTTCGCGTTGTTGTCGGTCGGCGCGCCGCCGAGCAGGAAATAATTGCCCTTCGGTTTCGCGTCGAACACGCCCTGCGCCTGCAGCTCGCCGACCTTCTGGTTGTCGAACGAGATGTACGCGTCGACGTCCGCGTCGAGGATCAGGCGGTCGTACGACACGACCTTGATGCCGGCCTTGCGCGCTTCGGCGACGACGTTGCCGAGCGTCTTCGAATTGAACGGCACGATCACGATCACGTCGACGCCGCGCGAGATCAGGTTCTCGATCTGCGAGATCTGCCGCGCCTCGCTCGCGTCGGCCGACTGTACGGATACCTTGGCGCCAAGCTTCGTCGCGGCCGCGACGAAATAGTCGCGATCGCGCGACCAGCGCTCGACGCGCAGGTCATCGATGCAGAAGCCGATCTCGGGCTTGTCCTTGCTCGCATGCGCGAGCGGCGCGCCCAGCGCGAACATCGCCAGCGCAGCGGCGCCGGCAAGCGAACTCAATACGGTACGACGCGTCACGGATTTCATTGTCTCCACTCCTTGTTATCGAAATTGTCGAACAACCTCACGAACATCGGGCGGGCGCATGAGTGCGCCGCCCGCATCGAGTCCTCGCAACGCGCGGCATCGTGCGATGCGAACCGCGCTCGCCATCCGCGCGTCACGCACCCGTCGCGAACACCGGTTCGAGCGCGCGATAAAGCGCACGAAACGTCGGCCGCCGCATGTCGCGATACCACGCGTGCCGTGCGAGATCGGGCTCGCGCACCGCGATGACCGGCGGTTGCGGGCACACGTCGCCGAGCGGCGTATCCGGTTCGAGCGCGAGGCGAGCAAGGCGCGCGGCACCGAGCGCCGGACCGACTTCGCCACCCGCGCGCAGCGTCAGCGCGCGTCCGCTCAGGTCCGCGAGCATCTGCGTCCAGTAAGCACTGCGCGAGCCGCCGCCGATCACCGTGATGCCGGCGGGCTCGAGCCCGGCCGCATGCAGCGCGTCGATGCCGTCGAGCAGCGCGAAGCCGACGCCTTCGAGCGTCGCGTTCGCGAGATCCGCACGCTGCGTATCGGGCGTCATCCCATAAAAGACGCCCTTCGCATTCACGTCGTTGTGCGGCGTGCGCTCGCCGCTCAGGTAAGGCAGGAACCACGGGCGGCTCGCGCGCGCGTTCGCCTCGGCATCGGCGAGCAGCGCCGCGACGTCGTCGTAACCGGTCAGTTGCGCGGTGAAGTCGATGCAGCCGGCCGCGTTCAGCATCACCGACATCAGGTGCCACGTATCGGGCAACGCGTGACAGAAGCTGTGCACCGCCGATTCGGGGTTGGCGCGAAACCCGTCGGACACCGCGAAATACACGCCCGACGTGCCGAGCGACAGCAGTGCATCGCCGGGCCGCACGATCCCCACGCCGACCGCGCCGGCCGCGTTGTCGCCGCCGCCGGCCACCACCGGGATCTCGCGCAGCCCGAGTGCGCGCGCGACGGCCGGCAGCAGCGTGCCCGTCACGCGGTTGCCCTCGAACACCGCCGGCATCTGCGCGCGCGACAGCCCGCACGCGCCGAGCAGCGTGTCGTCGTAGTCGCGCTTCGCGACGTCGAGCCACAGCGTGCCGGCGGCATCCGACGGATCGGTTGCGAACGCACCGGTCAGCCGGTAGCGCAGATAATCCTTCGGCAGCAGCACGTGCGCGATGCGTGCGAACACATCGGGCTCGTGCCGGCGCACCCACAGCAGCTTCGGTGCGGTGAAGCCCGGCATCGCGACGTTGCCTGCCACCGTGCGCAGCGCGGGCGCGAGCCGCTCGAGTTCCGCGCACTCCGCATCGGCGCGGCCGTCGTTCCACAGGATCGCGGGGCGCAGTACGTCGCCATGCGCGTCGAGCAGCGTCGCGCCGTGCATCTGGCCGGTGAGCCCGAGTGCGGCGATGCCGCGCGGATCGATGCCGCCCGCGCGGGCTTCGGCGACGACCGCGGCGAGCGCGCCGCAGGCGGCGTCCCACCAGTCGTGCGGCGCCTGTTCCGACCAGCGCGGCCGCGGCCGGCTCACCGTCAACGGGTGGCTCGCGCTCGCCCGCACCGCACCGTCGCGGTCGAGCAGCACCGCCTTCACGCCCGACGTGCCGAGATCGAGTCCGAGATACATGGCGTCAGCGCAGCCCGTAGATGGCCTGGTTCACGATGTTCTCGAGCCGCTCCTGCGCGCCGCTCGCGTGCCGCGGGTCCACGCCGCGCGCGAGCGCGTCGTCCGCGAGCGACTGCAGCGTGTAACCGCCCGACAGGATCTTGCGGCCGAACGCGTCGTCCCACTGCGCGTAGCGCTGCCGGCGCAGCGCGTCGAGCCGGTCGTTCTCGACCAGCACCGCCGCGCGCTCGAGCGCGAGCGCGAGCACGTCGATCGCGCCGACATGGCCGTAGAACAGGTCTTCCGGATCGACGCTCTGGCGCCGCACCTTCGCGTCGAAGTTCATCCCGCCGGTCGTGAAGCCGCCGTGGCGCAGGATCTCGTAGAACGCGAGCGTCAGCTCCTCGACGCTGTTCGGGAACTGGTCGGTGTCCCAGCCGTTCTGCGGATCGCCGCGGTTCGCGTCGACGCTGCCGAACACGCCGAGCGCGAACGCATTCGCGATCTCGTGATGGAACGAATGACCGGCGAGCGTCGCGTGGTTCGCCTCGATGTTCACGCGGATCTCGTTCTGCAGTCCATACTGCACGAGAAAGCCGTGCACGGTCGCGACGTCGTAGTCGTACTGGTGCTTGGTCGGCTCCTGCGGCTTCGGCTCGATCAGCAGCGCGCCCGTGAAGCCGATCCGGTGCTTGTGCTCGACCACCATCGACAGGAAGCGCGCGAACTGCTCGCGCTCGCGCTTCAGGTCGGTATTGAGCAGCGTCTCGTAGCCTTCCCGGCCGCCCCACAGCACGTAGTTCTCGCCGCCGAGCCGGTGCGTCGCGTCGAGCGCATGGCACACCTGGGTCGCGGCCCACGCGAATACGTCCGGGTTCGGGTTCGTCGCGGCGCCCGCCGCGAAGCGCGGGTGCGAGAACAGGTTCGCGGTGCCCCACAGCAGCCGCACGCCGCTCGCCTGCTGGCGCTCGCCGAGATAGTCGACCATCCGCGCGAAGTTGGCCGCGTATTCGCGCAGGGTGTCGCCTTCCGGCGCGACGTCGGTGTCGTGGAACGTATAGAAAGGCGTGCCGAGCTTCGTGAAGAACTCGAATGCCGCGTCCGCCTTCATGCGCGCACGTTCGAGCGCGTCGCCCGGCTGCTGCCATGGCCGCTGGAACGCGCCCTGCCCGAAGATGTCGTGCCCCGGCCACACGAATGTATGCCAGTAGCAGACGGCAATCCGCAGATGCTCGGCGAGCGTCTTGCCCAGCACGCGCTTCTCGGCGTCGTAATGGCGGTAAGCCAGCGGGTTGTCCGACTGCGGACCTTCGTAGCGAATCGCGGGAATGTGTTCGAAATACGACATGGCGTCTCCGTGCAGGGTCTTGTTGCGGCGCAACGCGCGTCGCGACGACGACGCACGCGGCCGAATCCGGTTGGCTGGATCGTGCCCGCGCGCCTGCCGGCCGGCAATTGCGAAATTGCGCAGCATGCTTAACGTTTCTTGCCAGCCGCTGCGCGCGGTGCGCGTTCCGGCCTACAATCGCCGGACACCAGAGCATCGCGCGGCACCGTCCGCGCGCCCCGGAGACAACGGCAAGACGCCCGAGCGGCGCCCGCCCCGAGACCGACATGACCCGCGCCTCTTCCGCCCAGACACCGCACCGCATCGCGCTGCTGTTCAACGCGAACAAGGTCTACGACCGCGAGATCATCAGCGGCATCGGCCAGTACCTGCACACGACGCGCGTCGTGTGGGACCTGTTCCTCGAGGACGACTTCCGCTGCCGGCTCGCCGGCATCGAACGCTTCGACGGCGACGGCATCATCGCGGACTTCGACGATCCGGCCGTCGCCGACGCGCTCGCCGGCTCGCCGCTGCCGATCGTCGCGGTCGGCTCGTCGTACGAGGATCCCGCGCAGTATCCGCACGGCGTCCCATATATTGCGACCGACAACCCGAAGCTCGTGTCGCTCGCCTATACGCACCTGATCGGCGCGGGGCTCGCGCATTTCGCGATGTACAGCCTGCCGGTCGCGCAGGAGAACCGCTGGGCGCAGCAGCGCGAGCTCGCGTTCGATCGCCTCGCGCGCGCCGACGGGCTCGACGCGCCGATCTACCGCGGCCTGTCGACGAGCGCGTCGGGCTGGAATCACGCGATCGAGCAGCTGATCGGCTGGCTGCATGCGCTGCCGAAGCCCGTCGGCGTGATCGCGGTCACCGATGCGCGCGCGCGGCATCTGCTGCAGGCGTGCCTGCTCGCCGGCATCGCGGTGCCGGAACAGGTCGCGATCATCGGCATCGACAACGATCCGCTCACGCGCACGCTGACGCGCATTCCGCTGTCGTCGGTGATCCAGGGCACCGAGGAAATGGGCCGCACCGCCGCGCACCTGCTGCACCGGATGCTGCGCGGCGCCCGTTTTCCCGGGCAGCGCATCCTCGTGCCGCCGGTCGGCATCAACGTGCTGGAATCGACGCGCCACCAGCCGCTCGCGAGCCCGCACGTGATGCGCGCGCGGCATTTCATCCGGCAGTACGCGTGCCAGGGGATCAAGACCGAACAGGTCGCCGACTATGTCGGCGTGTCGCGCTCGCTGCTCGAAGAACACTTCCGGCGCGAACTGCAGCGCACCGTGCACCAGGAAATCCTGCGTCACAAGCTCGAGGCCGCGCAGGCGCTGCTCGCGAGCCGCAACGCGTCGAGCGCGGAAGTCGCGATCCGCTGCGGCTTCACGTCGTTGCAATACATGTACGCGGTATTCCGCCGCGAACTCGGCTGCACCCCGCGCGAATACCAGGAGCGCACCGCGCCCGCCCACTGAATTCACCGCTCACGAGCGAACCCACTCATGCATATCGACACCGACTCTCCCCGCCCGGCATCCGACGCGGGCCGCATTCCGTCCGAACCGTGGGGCACGCTGCCCGGCGGCGATCCGGTGCGGCGCTACACGCTGCGCAACGCGCACGGGATGCGCGTCGTCGTCAGCGATCTCGGCGCGACCGTCGTGTCGTGGCTCGCCCCCGACCGCACCGGGCGCTTCGCCGATATCGTGCTGGCGCACGACACGCCGGCCGACTACGTCGAATCGGGCGCCTACCTCGGCGCGACGGTCGGCCGCTGGGCGAACCGGATCGCGAATGCGCGCTTCGCGCTCGACGGCGTCGACCACACACTCGACCGCAACGAGAACGGCAACCTGCTGCACGGCGGCGCGAGCGGCTTTCACCGCGCGCGCTGGGACGTGGTCGACGACCGTGGCGGGCTGACGCTGCGGCTCGATTCGCCGGAAGGCGATGCGGGATTTCCGGGTAACGTGACGGTGCAGGTGCGTTATACGCTCGACGACGACGGCACGCTGACGATCGACTACGCGGGCGTGACCGATGCGCCGACGCCGCTGAACCTGACCAATCACAGCTACTTCAACCTGAGCGGGCGCGCGGGCAGCGACGTGCGCGGCCATCTGCTGCAGATCGACGCCGACGCGTTCGTCGAAGTGGACGATGCGCTGATCCCGACCGGCACCGCCGCCGTGACGGGTAGCGCGTTCGATTTCCGGCAGAGCGCGCCGATCGGCGCGCGCCTCGACTGGCCGCATGCGCAGCTCACGCGCGGGCGCGGCTTCGACCATTGTTATGTGCTGCGCGAGCCTGGGCGCGGCGTGCGGCCCGTCGCATCGATCTACGATCCGGAAAGCGGCCGGGAGCTTGCCGTGTCGACGGACCAGCGCGGGCTGCAGCTCTATACGGGCAACTATCTGGACGGCGTGCGCGTGAGCGGCGGCGTGGCGTGCCGGCGGCACGCGGCGCTGTGCGTCGAAGCCGGGTGCTTTCCGAACCAGGTCAACATGGACGCGTTGCGCGACGAAACCATCCTTCGTCCGGGCCGGACCTATCGCCAGACGACGCGGTATCGGGTCGGCGTTCGCGGGTAGCGGTAGCGGACACGTCGGGCCGGGTCGGGTCGGGTCGCATGCGAACGCGCCAGTCCGCAAACTGCCATGTACACCGGTCGGCATGCCCACTCCGAAACCACTGGGTCAATCACGTCAACCGGGATACCGAATCCGTCCAGGCAGCGGCCGCCTGAGGTTTATCGTTTATCCGCCGCGATGCGGTCCCAGAGGATCCGGATCCGTCGCTGAACATGGCGCGAGACTCGCCGGCTGGCGCGTCTCGCGAAAGCATCGCCAGCACGCAAACCTGTGTCAGACTCCCATGTGCGATCGAGCGTCCGTGCGCAGTCGGCCGGCGCCGGATTTCATTCAACTCTTGCGGGTTGCTTACGGATGTCTGAAGAATACGAAGTTCATGGCCCTCACGACCATGCGGTGGAACATCATGCGGCTCACGGCGGCGATCAAGGTACGTCGCGCATCGCCGTGCTGACGGCCGTGCTTGCCTGCTTCGGTGCGATATCGGCCTACCAGAGCGGTGCCGACGAAAGCCTCGCGCTGCTCTACAAGAATGACGCCGCGATCCGGAAAACCGAGGCTGCGAACCAGTGGGCCTACTATCAGGCGAAGGGCAACAAGCAGAACCTCGCCGAACTCGGCGCGGCGTTGAGCCCGGAATCGTCGCCGCAGCGAAAGCGGTTCGAGGCGGACGCCGCACGATACCGCGCCGACAAGGAACCGATCCGGGCGCAAGCCGAGGCGCTCGAAAAGGAAGTCGAGAAGAACAACGCGGCCAGCGAGGCGCGGATGCACCGACACCATCGGTGGTCGCAGGCGACGACCGTCATCCAGATCTCGATCGCGCTGGCGGCGATCACGATCCTCACGCGCCGTTCATGGATGCAGGGCCTTTCGATTGGCGTGGCCGCAATCGGCATCGTGATCGCGGGCTTGGCGTTCTTCGGGGTTTGATTGACGGCGAGGCCGTCGCAGCCCGGTCATATCTCGACAGATTCGCCACGAACGGCACCTGAGAAAAAGCACGGCTCTGCACCGGGCGCAACATCGATCCGCCTGTCTCTCCTCTCCGTCCCCACGCCCGTCGCCAGATAGTAGGCAACGCACGCGTTCTTTGCGTTGGCATCGGCGGCTGCGCTACGCTCGATCCGGCCTCGTGTCGAGGCCGAAATTTAAGCGCTTAAACCGATGGAGCCCGCGATCCTGCGATCGATCGACCGGGCCCGATACTGGAGGATGACGATGAACAGACGATCGATGTTGCGCTGGAGCGTCTCGACCGCGGCGCTCGCATGCGTCGACCTGGCCGGCGCGTTGCCGGCCGTCGCGCAAGGCGTCGCGCGCGCCGCAGGCAGCGCGGGTATCCCGTTCGCGATGGGCGCCGACGTGTCGACGCTGCCGGAACTCGAGGCGCACGGTGCACGGTACTTCGACCGCGGGCAGCCGCGCGACTGCCTGAAGATCCTGCATGCGCATGGCGTCGATTCGATCCGCATCAAGGTATGGAACGATCCCGGCAATCCGGATTTCTTCCCCGCGAACCAGAGCGATGCGGCAGGCTACAACGACGCGGCCCATGTCGTGGCGCTCGCGAAGCGCGCGGCCGCGCTCGGCATGCGCATCCTGATCGACTTCCACTACAGCGACTGGTGGGCCGACCCCGGCAAGCAATACCCGCCGCATGCATGGGCCGGCAAGAATCTCGCCGATACGTGCGCGCTGCTGTCCGCCTATACGACCGACGTGCTGCGCCAGCTTCAGCGCGCCGGCGTGCGGCCCGAGTGGGTGCAGATCGGCAACGAGATCACGGGCGGCATGCTGTGGCCGCTCGGCCGCTACGACCAGTGGGATAACCTCGCGCAACTGCTGAGGACGGGCCACGATGCGGTGAAGGCCGTCGATCCGCGCATCAAGGTGATGCTGCACATCGACAGCGGCGGCGACAACGCGAAAAGCCGCTGGTGGTTCGACAGCGCGACGCAACGCGGTGTCGCGTTCGACGTGATCGGCCTGTCGTATTACCCGCAGTGGCAAGGCGCGCTCGACGACTTGCGCACCAACGCGAACGATCTCGCCGTGCGCTACGACAAGGAGCTGATCGTCGTCGAGACCGCGTATCCGTGGACCACCAGCGACGGCGACTCGGAGCCGAATGCGATGACGAACACCGGCTCGACCGCGTTCCCGCCGTCGCCGGCCGGCCAGGCGCAGTTCCTCGCGGCGGTCGTCGATATCGTAAAGGGCGTGCCGGGCAATCGCGGCAAGGGCGTGTTCTGGTGGGAGCCGGAATGGATCCCGACGCCGGGTGTCGGCTGGAAGCTGGGCGCGGGCGATCAGTGGGACAACAATACGCTGTTCGACTTCCACGGCAATGCGCTGGCGTCGCTCGACGCGTATCGCAAGCGTTGACGCTTCACGGCATCGCCGATTCACCGCACCGGCGCATCGTGCGTCAGTGCGGTAGGTTGAAGCGGTGTCGTGCGGGCAGTGTGGTGTCGCTTGTGTCGCTTGTGTCGCTTGCGTCGCTTGCGTCGCTCATACCGCTCGCTGCGCCGTTCCGCTCACACCGCCCCGCTCGCCGCGCGCATCCAGCGCGAGCAGCACGCACGCCACGAGTGCGAGCCCGCAGCACCCCGCGAACGTCGCGCGATAGCCGAACAGGTCGACGCACGCCCCCGACAGCACACCCGACGCGATCGAGCCGACGCGCGCGGTGCTGAAGAACATCGCGGTCGCGGTGCCGGGGCGCGTCGGCATCAGGTCGCATACGCGCGTCATCCCGAGGCACGACGTGATCGCGACCACGCAAGCGCTCAACAACTGCAGCGGCAGGATCAGGTCGACTCGCGTCACTGTCGCGAGCCCGATGAAATACGCCGCATGCACGACCGCGCATGCGGTCAGCCAGCGTGCCTTGTCGAGCCGCGTCGAGCGGATGCCGAGCCACAGCATCATCGGAATCTCGAGCAACGCGGCCAGGCCCAGCGCAGCCGACACGTTCGCCGGCGTGCCGCCAAGGCCGCGCACGATGTACAGCGGCAGCACGATCATCGTCGCGTTCGCGGCGAGCCCCATTAGCGTCAGCGCGACGAGGGTCCGCAGCACGCGCGCGCGCGGCGTGACGACGACCGACGCAGCATCGCCCGACGGCGCCGGAGCGTGGTCGACCGCGCGCACGTGAACGGCGGCCGGACGCCGCGCAGGCTCCGGAATCCGAGCGACGATCGCCGCGCACGCGACGAAGCCCGCCGAAGCCGCGAGAAAGAGCCCGGTGAAACCCGTCTGCGCGAGGATCAGTGCGCCGAGCGCGGGCCCGAACACCCACGCGACCGACAGCATCGTGCGCAGCGCGGCCGACGCGAGCTCGCGCTGTGCGTCGTCATCGACCGGCAGCACCGCGCGCGCGAACGAGAAGATCTGCGACAACGACACGGCCCCCGCGCCGAGCAGGATCGTGCCGGCCGCGATCACCGGCCCGTGCGCGCGCAGCACGCACAGCAGCGCGAAACCAAGCGCTGCAGCGGCGAGCGATACGACGAGCAACGGCCGGTGGCGGTCGCGGCGATCGGACCAGCGTCCGGCCCACGTGCTGGCGACGACACCGCTCGCCGCGATCAGCGTCATGAATACGCCGGCCAGTGACGGCGACATTGCTGCCGCCTGCACGCCGAACAGCGACAGGTACGGCGCCGTAAACGACATCGCGACGCCGAGCATCAGCGCCGCCGCGGACAGCGGCACGAAATGCGCGATCCCGGCGAGGCGCGCGAACTGCAATCGCAGCGGCCGCAACGACTGCATCGCGTCAGTCCGGCTCGACCCATGCGGCGACGTCGACCGCGCCGAGTTCGCGGCCGCCGAGCACGAAACGCGCACCGTCCGGCGCGGGCAGCGTGCACGTTGCGTCGCCGTAGTTGAACGCGAATACGACGCGCCCGCGCCGGCGCAAGCGCACGCCGTCCGGCAATGCACGCACCGGCAGTCCGGCGTCGCGCGCGCAGCGGCCGACGATCGCACGCAACAGCGTGCGATCGAAGCAGGCGGTCGCCATCGTCACGCGGCCGCGCCGCACGAGTGCGGGCACGCCGTCGTCGCAGGCCGCGAGCACGTCGACACCGGTGATCGATTCCATATCGACGTGATCGCGCCATTTCAGCGCGTGGCCGTCGATGCCGTCGAACGCGACGCGCGGGGCGAGCGACGGCCGCAGCGATTCGACCTGGCCGATCCGCACCGGCAGCACGTCACGCAGCTTGCCGGGTGCGAGGCCCGGCGCGATGGCGAATGCCGCCGTACGCGAACCCGTGCGCGGCCCGAACAGCCACTGCGCATCGCCACGCGCGGCCTGCTCGACGATGCGATCCGTGACGACCGGCAGCGTCGGCGCGACGACGAACGCATAACGCGACACGTCCGCACCGGCCGCGACGATATCGACGTCGATCCCGAGTTCGCGCAGCGCGCGATACCAGTCGAACGCATGTTGCTGATAGTCGAAGTCGGCGCCATGCGGCTGAATCCGGATCATCCAGTCCGCCTCGTAGTCGAACAGCAGCGCGACGCGCGCCGGAGGTTCCGAACCCGCGAAGCACCCGGGATCCAGCGCAGCCAGTTCACGCGCGACGCGCGCCACTTCGTGGCCGCCCGGCGACAGCCGGTCGTCCGGCGCGTTGAGCCCCGAATGCAGTTGCTCCTGCGCATGCGGATACTGCCGCCAGCGGAAATACGATACGAGCTCCGCGCCATGCGCGAACGCTTCCCACGTCCATAGCCGCACGGCGCCGGCGTGCGGCACCGGGTTGTACGGCCCCCAGTTGACGGGCCCCGCCTGCTGCTCCATCACCCACATCCGGCCGTTGCCGACGCCGCGATACAGGTCGTGCGAGAACGCCGACACGTCCGGGTGCCCGGTGCGGGCCCAGCGCCGCTTGTCGGATTCGTCGAGCGGCAGCACTTCGGTGCGCGGCACCGGGTAGCTGTCCCACGCGGCCACGTCGAGGCCGCCGCGCGCGAACGCGTAGTGATCGAACTCGGTGAAAAAGCCCATGAAGTTGTGCAGCACGTCGCGGCCCGGTGCGTGCGGGCGGATCGCATCCACCTGCACGGCATGGAACCGCGCGACCTCATCCGACTGATAGCGGCGGAAGTCGAGCAGATGGGCGGGATTCGCATCGGTCGGCGTATGGCGCGGCAGTTCGATCTCGTCGAAGCCGCGATACTCCATGCTCCAGAACACGTTGCCCCACGCGCGGTTCAGCGCGCCGATATCGCCGTAGCGCACCGCGAGCCACGCGCGAAAACCTTCGAGCGCCGCACGCGTATAGCTCGGCAGCGTGTTGTGGCAGCCGATCTCGTTGTCGGTCTGCCATGCGATCACCGCCGGATGCGCGCCGTAGCGCCGCGCCATCGCGTCCACGATGCGCACGCAGTGCTCGCGATACACGGGGCTCGCGATATCGTAGTGGCGACGCGAGCCGAACTGCCACACCGCGCCGTCCGCGCCGATCGGCAGGATCTCCGGATGGCGATCGACGAGCCATTTCGGCGGCGCGGCGGTCGGCGTGCCGAGCACGATCTTCAGCTGCTGGCCGGCGAGCGTGTCGATCGCCTCGTCGAGCCACGCCCAGTCGTAGCGGCCGGGTTCCGGCTCCATCCGGCTCCACGCGAATTCGGCGATCCGCACGCGGGTCAGGCCCAGTTCGGCCATCCGCCGCGCATCGCGCTCCCATTGTTCGCGCGGCCAGTGTTCGGGGTAATAGCAAACGCCGAGATGCATCGTGGATTCCTTGCAGATGAAAGAGGATGGGACGGGTCAGCCCTTGGTCGCGCCGAACGTGAGCCCGGTGACGAAGTGCTTCTGCATCGCGAAGAACATCAGGACCGACGGCAACGCCGCGAGCACCGAGCCGGCCGACACGATGTTCCAGGCGGTCGTCCACTGCCCCTTGAGCGCGGCGACGCCGACGGTGATCGGCGCCGCGTCGTCGCCTTGCGTGAGGCACAGCGCCCAGAAGTAGTCGTTCCACACGAACGTAAATACGAGGATCGCGAGTGCCGCGAGCGCCGGCCGCACCAGCGGCAGCACGACGTGCCAGTAGATCGCCCATTCGGACGCGCCTTCGACGCGCGCGGCCTCGATCAGCTCGAACGGCAACTCGCGGATGAAGTTGCGCAGGAACAGCGTGCAGAAGCCGGTCTGGAACGCGGTATGGAACAGCACGAGCGCCCACACGGTGTTGTACAGGCCGACGCCGAGCATGATCTGCCGCACCGGGATCATCAGGATCTGGATCGGCACGAAGTTGCCGGCCACGAACAGCCCGAGCAGCACGAGATTGCCGCGGAACCGGTAGTTCGCGAGCGCGTGCCCCGCGAGCGACGCGAGCAGGATCGATGCCGCGACCGACGGCACCGTGATCAGGATGCTGTTCGCGAAGTAATGCAGCATCGGCGTCTGCGTGAGCGCGGTGCCGTAGTTGTCGAGCAGCGCGAACTGCTTCGGCCAGTCCCAGTAATGGCCGGCCGTGATCTCGTCGGTCGAGCGGATCGACGTGACGAGCACCGCGAGCAGCGGCACGAGCCACAGCGCGAGCGCGCACGGCAGCGACAGGCGGTACAGCAGGCGGGCGGGACGTCCCCAGCGGGACACAGGCATCGGATACATGTTGGTGATCCTTATGATTCGACGCGCACCAGCTTGCGCAGCTGCCACACGATATAGACGAGCATGATCGCGAACAGCACGACCGCGATCGCGGCCGAATAGCCTTCGCGGTAGTACTTGATCGCCTGGTCGACCATGAAGTACGCGAGCACGGTCGAGCTGTCGAACGGGCCGCCTCCCGTCATCACGGAGATCAGGTCGAAGCTGCGCAGCGCGCCGATCACGGTCAGCACCACCGCCATGAAGGTCGCCGGCCGCAATTGCGGCAGGATCACGTGCCACAGCAGCGTGAAGCCGCGCGCGCCTTCCATCCGCGCCGCTTCGACGATCTCGCCGTTGATGCCGGTGAGCCCGGTCAGGTAGAGGATCATGCAGAACGGAATCTGCGGCCAGAGCGCGGCGACGATCACGCCGTAGGTCGCATAGCGCGGATCGCCGAGCACCGGGATCCCGTGTCCGACGATCAGCTTCAGCAGCCCGAACGTCGGATCGTAGAACCATGAGAACACCAGGCCGACGACGACGCCCGGCAACACGAACGGTGCGAAGAACAGCGACTTCACGAGCCGGATGCCGAACACGTCCTGGTTCAGGTACAGCGCGAGCGCGAGGCCGAGCGGCGGCGCGGCGAGGAACAGCGCGAGCCACAGCACGTTGTTCTTCAGCGCGACGTAGAACGTATCGGACTGCAGCAGCTCGCGATAGTTGTCGAGCCCGGCATACGTCATCGGCGTCATCCCGTCCCAGTGATGGACGCTCAGCCAGATGCTGCTGACGATCGGATACAGCACGAACACGGTGAAGAGCGCGAATCCCGGCAGCACGAACCACAGGGCCGCGCGGTTGCGCCGGCGCGCGAGCGACGCGCGCGCATGCCGCTGCGGGCCGGCTTCGCGGCGCGCGGCGCTTTCGGACAGGCTGGTTGACATGAGGTGACCTTCTGCGAACGGTGGCAACGAAGGACCGGACCGGCATGCGCCGGCCCGGCCGCATGGCGCGCTACTTCCGGTAGATCCGCTTGCGGGCCTGATCGAGGCGCTGCAGGATCGCGTCGAGCTGCGTCGGGTCCGACAGGAACTGCTGCATCGCCTTCATCCCCTCGTCCGCCATTTCCTTCGTCATGTCGCGGTCGTAGAACTGCGCGATGCCGCCGGGCGTCGTCGCGAGCGTGCGAAAGCCGATCTTCGAGATCGGGTCCTGCGGCTCGGGCGCCTTGTTGTTCGACGGCAGTTGCCCCATTCCCTTCGCGAACTCGCCGCTGACGGCCGGTTGCCCCATGAACGCGAGGAAGCGGCGCGCGTCCGTCTTGTTGTGCGCCTTCGCCGGCACGATCAGCACGTTGACCGGGCCATCTTCCGCAAGCGGCACCGACGCATCGATCACCGGGAAGCGGAAGAAGCCGATCGGATTGCGCGCCGCACTCAGCAGGCCCGCCGAATACCAGGTGCCCATCAGCGTCATCGCGGCCTGGCCGTTGACGATCAGCGGGCTGAGCGAATCGACGTCGTAGGACAGCGCGTTGTCGATGAAATACTTGTCGTCGATCAGCTTCTTCCAGGCCGCGTATACGGCGCGCACGCGCGGATCGGTATACGCGACGTCGCCGGCCATCAGTTTCTGGTGAAATGCGTAGCCGTTGATCCGCAGGTCGAGGTAGTCGAACCACGCGGCCAGCGTCCACGCATCGCGCGCGGCCACCGCGACCGGCGCGATGCCCGCGGCCTTCAGCTTGCGGCACGCGTCGAGAAACTGCGCCCAGTCGGCCGGCTCGCCGTGAATGCCGGCCTTCTCGAACAGGTCCTTGCGGTAGAACAACCCATACGCGTCGTAGCCGAGCGGCAAACTATAGAGCTTGCCGCCGTAGGTCGACGACTGCTTCACGGCCGCATACGTGTCGTTCCAGCCGTTCTTCTGCCAGTCGGCGCTCAGGTCCTCGATCAGCCCGCGCTTCGCGAAATACGCGAGCCGTTCGCCGTTGTTCCAGCTCAGCACGTCGGGCGGATCGGTCGCGAGCCAGCCCGACATCTGCACCTTGTACGCCTCCTCGCCGACGTAGCTGACCTTCAGGTCGATATCCGGATTCGCCTTGTGGAACTGGTCGAACGCCGCCTGCCACGTCGCACGCTGGTTGCCGCGCGCGGCGACGTTCACCTTCAGCGTGCCCGCATCGGCCGTCCCCGCGGCGCATGCCGCGGCAGTCATCAAGGCAAGCAGCAATCGGCTCGCACGAAGTCTCATCGTTGTCTCCTGGTATTGGTGTGATGGGTGCCGCGTCGCGCGCGGCGGGTCGGCAGTGCGCCGCTACGCGAACGCCGCTTCGGCGTGGACGGCCGGCAACGCGATGCCGGCCTCGTCGAACAGGTGGCAGCACGACGGCGACACGCGGAACGCATGCCGTTCGCCGCGCCGCAACGCGGCCTGGCCCGGCAGTTTCGCGAGCAGCGGCACGCCGCCGGGCTGGTCCAGATGCACGTACGCGGCTTCGCCGAGCTGCTCGACGAGTACGACGTCACGCACGATCGCCGGCAGGTCGGCATCGCCCGCCGTGGCGACCGTCAGATGCTCGGGACGAATCCCGAGCGTCACGCGCGCGCCGCTGCCGACGTGGCGCGGCAACGGCCGATCGCGCAGCGTCAGCGTTTCGCCGGTTCCATCCAGGCGCAGCCGGCAGCCATGCGCATCGCCCGCTTCGACGACCGCCGGCAGGAAGTTCATCCGCGGCGAGCCGATGAAGCCCGCGACGAAGCGGTTGGCCGGCCGGTGATACAGCTCGAGCGGCGCACCGGCCTGTGCGATGCTGCCGAAGCGCGCGACGTCGTCGCCCGCGTGCAGCAGCACGATCCGGTCGGCCAGCGTCATCGCCTCGATCTGGTCGTGCGTCACGTAGACGGAGCTCGATTGCGTGAAGCGTGCGTGCAGGCGGGCAATCTCGACGCGTGTCTGGCCGCGCAGCGTCGCGTCGAGATTCGACAGCGGCTCGTCGAACAGGAACACGCGCGGCTCGCGCACGATCGCGCGGCCGATCGCGACGCGCTGCCGCTGGCCGCCCGACAACGCCTTCGGCTTGCGATCGAGCAGCGCGTCGAGCTGCAGCACGCGCGCGGCTTCGGTCACGCGGCGGCGAATCTCGTCCTTCGGCGTGCCTGCGATCCGCAACCCGAAACCGATGTTGTCGAACACGGTCATGTGCGGAAACAGCGCATAGCTCTGGAACACCATCGCGACGCCGCGCTCGGCGGGCGGCGTGTCGTTCATGCGCGCACCGCCGATCCGCAGTTCGCCTTCGGTCACGTCCTCGAGCCCGGCGATCATCCGCAACAGCGTGGACTTGCCGCACCCCGACGGACCGAGAAACACGCAGAACTCGTGCGACGCGATCTCGAGGTTCACGTCGCGCAGCACCGGCGCATGGTCGCCGTAGCGCTTCGAGACGTCCTTCAATGAAATGGCGGTCATTGCGCTCTCCTCTTCCGGTCAGGCGCTACGGATCGAGAAATTTAATCGCTTAAATTTCAGTGGTGCAGTTCGCCCGGTTCGCCGTACCATGTCGTCTCCTTGATCTGATGTGCCGAGAAATTAGCGTATCGCCTGTCCTTGTGCAACTAGTGGGACGCACTCCCAGAATATGAGCAGACACTCCCCCGCTTCCCTTCCGTCGCGCCTCTTCTCCCGACCACCTGCAGGCCGCGCATGGTGACGCTCGCGCAAGTCGCGCAGCGCGCGAACGTCACTGCTGCGACCGTCTCGAACGTGCTGCGCAATCCGCAGAAGGTGAAGCCGGCAACCGTCGAACGCGTGATGGCCGCGATCCGCGAACTCGGCTATCGGCCGAACCTGACCGCGCGCGCGCTGGCCGAGGGCCGCACGTCGACGCTCGCGCTGATGCTGTCGAACATCACGAACCCGTTCTATCCGGAGTTCGTACTGGCCGCGGAGCGCGAGGCGCGCAAGCGCGGCCATTACCTGCTGGTGTCGAATACCGACGACGATCCGGCCATCACGCGCAACTACCTCGAGCGGATCGCGGGGACGCTCGCCGCCGGCGCGATCGTGATGAACACCGACCTCGCCGAAGCCGAGCTGGCCGACATCGCACGCCACGGTGCGTCGATCGTGCTGTGCATGTGGGAGCACGTGCATGCGTCGCGCACGCTGCCGTGCGTGACGGTCGATTTCGCGGCGGCGGGGGCGCTGGCGGCCACGCACCTGTCCGGGCTGCGGCATCGCGCGTTCGGCGCGCTCGTCGGCAGGGGATCGGGCGGCCCGCAGTCGGTGCGGCTGCGCGGCTTCGCCGACGAACTCGCGGCACGCGGCCATCCGGCGGACGCGTTGACGACCGTGTCGGCGCACGATTCGATCGAAGGCGGCTACGAAGCGGCTGCTGCGTTACTGAGGGCGCAGCCCGGCCTCACCGCGCTGTTCGCGACCAACGACCTGATGGCGATCGGCGCGATGCAGGCGGCCGCCGATCTCGGCCTGCGCGTGCCGGCCGATCTGTCGGTGATCGGCATGACCGATATCCAGCTCGCGCACCAGTTCCGCCCTGCGCTGACGACAGTGCGGTTTCCGACGTCGCAGATCGCCGCGCGGGCGATCGCGCTGACGCTCGACATGATCGACGGGATCGAGCCGGCTGCCGCCGTGCATACGATCGGGGCGCCGGAGCTTGTCGTGCGGGAGTCGACGGGGGTGGCGCGGGGGTGAGGGTTCGATTCGGACGCCGGAACTATCGGTTCGCCGGCCAATCGTCGCCGAACACCGGCTGCCACTTGACGGCCTTGGCATCGTCGGCCTGGCGATGGCAAGATCCCCATGCCGGACCGATCTTCGATCCATCAAACCGCAACGTGCCCTTGTACGCGTCGCGGTTGTCGAGATAATCGTGACTGGTCAGTGGTTCAGTTCCTCGAGCCGCACACCATTGGTCTTCGGTCCAAAGAGGCCGATTGACACCGCGACCATCAGCATGCATGCCGTGATGCCGGCAAATACCCCTGGCACGCCGAAATCACGGAGAAGGAATGCGATCAGAAAGCCCGACATCATCGCACCGACCCGGCTGGCCGAATACACGATGCCGTTGGCCCGGCCCCGTATCGCTGTCGGGAACAACTCTGCCTGGTACGCGTGATAGCAGACCGAGATGATCTGGCCGGCGAAGCTGATCAACACACCGAGGATGATCAGCGGTGCCATCGTCCTGGCATGTGCGAACGCCATCCCGCATACGATCACGATCAACGCACCGCCAACGATCAGGTATTTGCGCTGGATCCTGTCGGCGACCGCCATCGCCAGCAGCGGCCCGATCGGCAACGCGAACGCGATGATGAACGAATAGAGCAGGCTTTTCGTGACCGTGATGCCCTGGCTGATCAACAGCGTCGGCACCCAGCTCGCAAAACCGTAGTAGCCGATCGCCTGGCAGAAGTTGAAGACAATCAGAATCACCATGCGTGATCGATACGGTTGCTGCCACAACTCCGCAAGCGATGCACGTCGATGCTTCGGCTGCACCACGACCTGCGACGGGGGCGGCAGCGACCGCCCCGACTGACGCTCGACGATCGCCTCGATGTTCCGCACGATCGCGTCGCTCTCGTCGAGTTTTCCGCGTATGGCGAGCCACCGCGGGCTCTCAGGCACACCGCGCCGGATGAACCACACCAGCAATGCGCCGGCCGCGCCTGCGAGCACCACGATGCGCCACCCTTCGATACCGAACACCGTGGTCGGTACGAGCCAGTACGACAGGATCGCGGCGACTGGAGCCGCCGCGAACATCACACTCTGGTTGAACGCCATCGCGCGGCCTCGCATGTGTTGTGGCACAACCTCCGTCACATAGCTGTCAATCGTGATGATTTCGACCCCGACGCCGATGCCGGTGATGAAGCGCCAGAAAATCATCCCCTCCGGGGTGGTCTGGAAGGCCATGATCACTGAACCGACCGAATACCAGAGCAGCGAGACCGTGAACACCGAGCGCCGGCCGTATCGATCGGGCAGCCAGCCCAGTCCGAACGTCCCGACGAACAGGCCGGCGAACGTCGCGGCGATGAAGCCGGCGATCCCGGTGAAGCCGAAAAACGCGTGCGTGGTCGTTTGCAGCACCCCGCTCTTCGTCATGCCCGGCGCGATGTAGCCGGTGAAGATCAGGTCGTAGACTTCGAAAAAGCCACCCAATGAGATCAGCAGCACCAGCATCCATAGATGGCGGGTGATCGGAAGACGATCCATACGCGCGGCGATTGCGGCACCCGGCGAGTTGTCGACGTTGACGACGAGTTGATCGTGCGGACGGGAATCCGCGGTTGCGGTGGAATGCATGTATGTCTCCTGGATACGGCAAATGTCGACGGCCTTGTTGTTGGATCGTGGTCCGTCTGCCGGTGTATCGCGCTCCGCGCACGTCATGCGTGGAGCGCGTTGTTCAACTGTGTTTCCCTACGACACCTCGGCGGATCTGTCCTCGAGCAGGTTCGCAACCTGTTCGTCCGTCGGTTCCCTCACCGCTTTCGCGAGTGCGCCTGGAAGGTCATGCGCTCGCTCGTCCGCGCAGTCGCGAAAGAATCTCGTGCGTGTGTTCGCCGACCCGAGCGAGCGCCTGCCGTACGCCCGGCCGCCGACCTCCCATCGTCAGCGGCAACAAGACAACATCGGTCATCGTGCCGTCGTCGGTCTCCATCGGCACGAGTCCGCCGCTGGCCTTCAGATGCGGGTCGTCGAACAGCTGCTCCGGTCGCACGATCGGCGCGTACGGAATGCCCGCGGCCTCGAGCTTCGGCATCAGTTCGTCGACACGATGGTCCTTGAGCACGGCGCCGAGCGCTTCGAGCAATTCGGGCCGAACCGCCACACGCAATGCGTTGCTCGCGAAGCGCGGCTCCGCCGGCAGATCCGGGCGGCCGAGGACGTCGCACAGCGTGACGAACTGCTTGTCGCTAACGGCGCCGATGAACAGCTGTTCGCCGTCGGCAAGCGTGAACACGTCATACACGCTCCATGCGGACACGCGCGCGGGCATCGGCGGCGGCGCTTCATGCGTCATTGCATACTGCTGCATGTGCTGCGCGGAGAGGAACACGCAGTTTTCGAAGAGCGCGCTTTGTACCTCCTGTCCGCGTCCGGTGACATCCCGTTCGCGCAACGCGGCCAGCACGCCGATCGCGCCGAACATGCCACCCATGATGTCGTTGACCGATGTTCCCGCACGCAACGGCCGGCCCACCGGCCCCGTCATGTACGACAGTCCACCCATCATTTGCACGACTTCGTCGAGCGCGAGACGCTTCTCGTAGGGGCCGGGCAGGAATCCCTTGTGCGACACGTAGACGAGCCGTGGAAACGCACTCGAAAGCGTGTCGTAGTCGAGACCGAGCTTCGTCATCAAGCCCGGGCGGAAGTTCTCGAGCATCACGTCGCACGTGCCGATCAGCGCGAGCGCGGCGTCCCTGCCCTCCGGTGTGTTGATGTCGAGAACGACGCTCTTCTTGTTGCGGTTGAAGGTGCGGAAGAAGCCGATGCCGAGGCCCGGCAGCTTGCGCGTCTTGTCGCCGCCGGGCGGCTCGATCTTGATGACCTCCGCGCCGAGATCCGCGAGGATCATCCCGCACGTCGGCCCCATGACCATGTGTGTAAACTCGATCACGCGCACACCGTCGAGCGGAAGTCTTGCGTTGGTTTCCATGAGGTCCTCAGGCATTGAGCGCTGTCGATGCAAGATGCGTTTTCGGCAGACCGGCACGCCACAGCGCGCCATGCAGCGTTTCGCCGTCGAGCCAGCGCGCGACCTTGGCGCGCAGCACCAGCAGCGCCGTCAGGTCGATACCGGTGTCGACGCCCATCTCGTCCAGCATGAACGCGAGGTCCTCGCTCGACGCATTGCCGCTTGCGCCCGGTGCATGAGGACACCCGCCGATTCCTGCGAGCGTCGCGTCGAAACGCGCGACACCGGTTTCCAGCGCGGCATAGATGTTGGCGAGCGCGAGGCCGCGCGTGTCATGAAAGTGGCCGCAATAGAAGCGCTCGCCTGCAATGCGACGCGCACGCTCGAACAGGTCACGAACGGCCGCTGGCCCCGCATAGCCGACCGTATCGGCGATGCTGACGCGATCCGCGCCCGCATCGAGCAGCGCCTGCATGCAACGCAAGACTTCGTCCGGTTCGACGCGCCCCTTGATCGTGCAGCCGAATGCCGTGCCGATGCCGCCTTCGATCAGCGTCGTCGATCCGGCGGCGTCGCGCTCGGCGCGGATATGCGCAACCTCGGCGATCACTTCGTCGGGCGTCTTGCGCAGGTTCGCGAGGCTGTGTTCGCGGCTCGCGGACACCGGCACGAGCAACAAGTCGGCGCAAGTCTCGATGGCGCGCTGCGCGCCTTTCAGGTTGGGCACCAGCACCGACACGGTGAGGCCCGGTAGCGTTTTCGCGTAGGCGACGAGCTCGGCCGTATCCGCAAGTTGCGGCAGAAGCCGTGCCGGCACGAAGGAACCGACTTCGATCTCGCGCTGGCCGGCTGCGTACGCATCGGCAATCCATTCGATCTTGCGCTCGGTCGGCAGAACGGTCTGGATGCTCTGCAGGCCGTCACGCAATCCGACCTCGCGAATCACGACATGGGAGGGAAAAGAAGGCATGGGGTTGCTGTCTCCGCAATCTGTGGCCGGTCATTGCACTCCGGCGATAGCCCTTACTCTATAGATTCCAAAAGCGACGTAAAGTATCGATTTGGAAGCTATAACGTTCCGAAACGGAATCTCAGAAATGTGGCCGCGTCCGCGTTGCGAACGGGCCGGCCGTCGTCACGAAATCTTCTGAAGAAAACCCGCACGGCGCGCCGGCGGGACGTCGTCGTGGTAATTTCCGACGTTCCCGAAGAACACGGATACCGGCCGAAACGGGCAGAAAACTTCCGACCCGGAACGTATCGACTCATGGAGACAGCACCGATGCGCGACCTCGACCTCAAGACACTACGACTGTTCGTGGCCGTGTGTGATCACGGCAACATCGCGCGAGCCGCGAAGGAAGCGCATATCGAGCCTTCGGCGATCAGCAAGCGCATCGCGCAGCTCGAGAGCGACCTCGGCGCGCCGGCGCTGACACGGTCGCGACGCGGCGTTACGCCCACGCCGGCCGGCGTCGCGCTGCTCGAGCATGCGCGCAGCATGCTGTTCACGATGGACCGGATCGCGGCCGACGTCACCGCGATCGGCGACGGGCTGCAGGGGCGCGTGAGCATCTGCGCGTCGGCGTCCGCGATCGCGGAAGTGTTACTGGACGACATCGCATCGTTCATGCGCGACCCCGCCAACCGGAACATCACGGTCGACGTCGAAGAGCGCCTGTCGCGCGACCTCGTCCGGCAGGTACGCGAAGGAGCATCTGCGGTCGGCGTGTGCTGGGACAACGTCGACTTGCAAGGACTGCAGGCGCGTTCATATCGGCATGATCGGCTGGCGCTCGCCGTGCACCCGGAGCATCCGCTTGCCGGGCTTCAATCGGTCGGTTTCGACGACACGCTCGACTTCGATCACGTCGGACTGCCGCCCGCCACGGCCGTTCACACGATGCTCAGGCGAGCAGCCGCGGATCGGGGCCGGACCGTGTCGTATCGCGTGATCGTGTCGAGTTTCGACGCAGCCTTTCGCGTCGTGGCCGCCGGTTTGGGGATCAGCGTCATCCCTGTCGAAGTTGCGGCCGCTTACCGGCAGTCGCTCGGCGTACGGGTCATCCCCCTCACCGATTCATGGGCCCGGCGCCGCTTCGTCGTCTGTTTCAAGACCTTTGACACTATCCAGCCCGCAGCACAAAGAATGGTCGAACATCTAGCGAAACGCGCCGAGTCGGAAACGAAGGTCGGTGAATAACGACCGTGGCATTGGTGATCGACGTGCTCGCCCGTCGCATCGTTGGCTGGCGCGTGGCGGCAGCTTCGATAACGCGCTGGCCGAAACGATCAGCGGTTTGTACAAGACGGAACGGATTCATCGGCGCGCCCCATGGAAAACGCGAGAATCCGTTGAACTGGCGACGCTGGAATGGGTGGCCTGGTACAACCATCATCGGCTGATGGAGCCGCTCGGCTCCATTCCGCCCGCTGAAGCCGACGCAAACTACTACAGGCAACTCGGAAATGCTGCTGACGTGCCTGCGGCGGGTCCTTGCCGGAATGCGCCGCTTGTGCGGGCGGGCGACGCCAGGCCGGCCGCCCACCCCGCCCTTCGATCCCTCGACCCCGATCCGGTCAGAACTTATGCCGGATCCCCGCATGCACCATCAACTGCTTCGACGTCGACGACAGATCGGCCGCCCCCGGGACATACGCCTGGTCGAGCGACGAGCCGGTCGCGTCGCCGGCAACCCGCTGGTACGCGCCCATCAGGTAGACGTCGGTGCGCTTCGACAGGTTGTAGTCGGCCATCAGCCCGATCGAATGGATCTTCGGTTTCGCGCTGCCGGTGGTCGCTTCATAACGCACGGTCGTATACACATACTGCGCGCCCACGAAGAACGCCGGCGTGAACTGGTATTTACCGTTCACTTCGAAGTTCTGATACTTGATCGCCGTGACCGTGCCGCCCGCGAGCGGCCCGGTGACGGGTTCGATCGTCTCGTCGCCGAACAGGTAGCCGACGTTCGCGGTCGGCCGCGTGACGTTGCTGTTGGTATACGCGAACCCGATCGTCGCGGGCCCTGCCGTGTAATTGACGCCCGCCCCGAAAATCCGCAGCCGCGCCGACGCGAAGTTCGCATCAGCGCCGACCGACCCCGAGCCCGCGATCGCACCGCCGGCCGTCGCGCCCGGGTTGTCCGCATTCAGGAACGCCGCGCCGACGAGCAGGCCGCCCTGCTCGTACTGCGCACCGACACTCCACTGCCGGTTGTTCGCGAACCCGGTGTCGTTGCTGAAGCTGTACGTGCCGCCGAACGAGAAGCCGGCAAAATCCGGGCTCGCGTACTTGACCGTGTTGTTCACGCGGAACGTGTTGCCGGTGTTGTCGTTGTCGAGCGGATGCGAGAACGGATAAGTGCCCCAGCTGCCGTTCGCGGTCGTCGGCGCGAGATAGTCGACGACCGAGTCGTATTGCCGGCCTAGCGTGAGCGTGCCGAAGCGCGTGCTGCCGAGCCCGACGTAAGCCTGCCGCCCGAACATGCGGCCGCCCTGCGCGAGCGTGCCGCTGTTCACGTTGAAGCCGCTCTCGATCTGGAACAGCGCGCTGTAGCCGCCGCCGAGATCCTCGGTGCCCTTCAGCCCCCAGCGGCTGCCCTGCGCGAAGCCGCTCGCCATCTGCCAATCACCGTGGCCGCCGACGTTGTTCGTATAGTCGATGCCCGCATCGATCAACCCGTACAACGTGACGCTGCTTTGCGCGAACGCCGGTGCCGCGCACAGTGCCGGCATCGCGACGAAAAACAATCTCCAGTTCATTCGTTTTCCTTATTGATATCGTTATCCCAACCCTTGCGATACGGGTCGGCTCTGCTTACTTCGTGCCGTAGATGTCGAAGTCGAAGTACTTGCGGTTGATCCGCTGATACGTACCGTTCGCGAGAATCGTCGCCAGCGCGCGGTTGAATGCATCGCGCAGCTCAGTGTCCTGCTTGCGCAGCCCGAGGCCGTCGCCCTGTCCGAAGTACTTCGCATCGTCGATCGCCGCACCGACGAACATGAAATCCTTGCCCTGCGGCTTCTTCAGGAAGCCGTCGCTGGCCGCGATCGACGCCTGGAACGCCGCGTCGAGCCGCCCGCTCACGAGATCGGCATAGACCTGGTCCTGGTTCTGGTACGACTCGATCTGCACGCCGGCCGGCTGCCAGTTCGCGATCGCATAGTCTGCCTGCGCGGAACCCTGCTCGACGCCGACCCGCTTGCCCTTCAGCGACGCGGCCGTCGGCAGCAGCGGCGAACCCTTGCGCGCGACCAGCCGCGCCGGCGCGTTCGAGATCCGGTTCGTGAACGCGATCTGCTGCATGCGCTTCGGCGTGATCGTCATCGACGACGCGATCACGTCGAACTTGCGCGCGAGCAGCCCCGGAATCATCCCGTCGAAACTCGACTCGACCCACACGCAGCGCGCATGCAGCTCCGCGCACAACGCGTTCGTAATGTCGATCCCGAAGCCGGTCAGCGTGCCGTCGGGCTGCTTGTATTCGAGCGGGGGATAGGTGGGATCGACCGCGAGGCGGATCTCCTTGCCCGTCCAGTCACCCGCATGCGCGGCGCCTGCCACCGTCGTTGCCGTCAGCGCCACCGCGAGCGCCGCCATCCATTGTTTCATTGCCAGTCTCCTTGTTGCCGTCGTTGAAGGTAAATCGAATCGGTCCGGCCGCGTCACGCGAGGTAGCGCTCGGCGAGCGCGATCCAGTAGCTCGCGCCCGTCGCGAGGCACGCATCGTTGAAATCGTAGCCGGGGTTGTGCAGCCCGCAGCCTGCCGCGCCGTCGCCGTTGCCAATCGACAGGTAGCTGCCCGGGCACGCGTCGAGCATGAACGCGAAATCCTCGCTCGCCGCGATCGGCCGCAGATGCGGAATCAGCGCATCGTCGCCGCCCCATTCGCGCGCGACATCGCGCGCGAACGCCGTTTCCGCCGCGTGATTCACGAGCACCGGATAACCGTGGCGATAGTCGATCTCGGCCGTCGCGCCATAGCTGTCTGCCTGGCCGTGCACGATCGCGCGAATGCGCCGTTCGAGCAGCGCGCGCACGTCCGGCGACAGCGCCCGCACGCTCAGTTCGAGATCCGCATGCGGCGGAATCACGTTCGATGCGGTGCCCGCGTGGATCGAGCCGGTCGTGACGATCGCCAGTTCCTGCGGATTGACGTTGCGCGACACGACCGTCTGCAGCGCCATCACGATCGACGCGCAGACGACCACCGGATCGATCGTCGTGTGCGGCGCCGCGCCGTGGCCGCCGCGGCCGATTATGCGCACGCGCACCTCGTCGGCCGACGCCATCGCCGGGCCGTCGCAGAAGCCGAGCACGCCGGCCGGCAGGCCCGGCACGTTGTGCATCGCGAACACGGCATCGCACGGGAACTGCGTAAACAGCCCGTCGTCGAGCATCCGCTTCGCGCCGCCCAGCCCTTCCTCCGCCGGCTGGAAAATCAGGTTCAGCGTGCCGCTGAAGCGCCCGCGCTGCGCGATGCAACGGGCGGCGGCGAGCAGCATCGCCGTATGGCCGTCGTGGCCGCACGCGTGCATCACGCCGTCGTGCCGGCTCGCATGCGGCAGCCCGGTCGTCTCGCGGATCGGCAGCGCATCCATGTCCGCGCGCAGCCCGAGCCGCTTCCCGGCGCCGCGCGTGAGCGTGCCGACCACGCCGGTGCCACCGAGGCCGCGCGTGACCCGATAACCCCATGTTGTCAGGCAATCGGCGACGAGCCCGCTCGTCGCGTGTTCGTCGAAACCGAGTTCCGGATGGGCATGCAGCCGGCGGCGCAGCGCGATCATCTCCGTCTCGATGGCCGCCAATTCAGGCGGAATGCGTACTCGATCCAACCCCGTTACTCCTTTCCAGGTGCCGCGTGGCGACTGCCGGAGTGGCAGGTCGTGAGCGAGATCGTAGGCAGCGAAAAAGCCGGCGAACAGCCGCAGTTTCGTTATGATGACAACCTTTCGTTGTCAGCTATCACACCCTTTCGCACCTTTCACACCATGAGCACGATCAAGCTGCATCAGTTGCAGGCGCTCGTCGCGAGCGCGGAGGCCGGGAGCATCCGCGGCGCGGCGCGCACGCTCGGGCTGTCGCAGGCGGCCGTCACGCGCGCGTTGCGCGAGCTGGAGGCCAGCGAGCGCCTGCCGCTGCTGGTGCGCGCGCCGGAAGGCATCGGCTTCACCGAATACGGGAAGACCCTGCTCACGCACGCGAAACTCGTGCTCAAGCAGCTCGAGCACGCGCAAAGCGATCTCGAGCGGATGCGCGGGCGCGTCGAGGGGCGGCTGAGCGTCGGCGTCACGCCGTGGCTGACGATGACCTTCCTCGCGGAAACCGTGCTGCAGTTTCGCGAGCGGATGCCCGACGTGCGCCTCGAACTGTACGAAGCGCTGATGGCCGTCGCGCAACCGCTGCTGCGCGACGGCAGCATGGATTTCGCGCTCGGCCACGTGCAGGCCGGCAGCGGCGCGCAGGAGTTCGCGTTCGAGCCGCTGCTGCGCTACGAGACGTCGGTGATGGTGCGCGCCGGGCATCCGCGCGAACGCGCGACGTCGGTGCACGACCTGCTCGATTGCGACTGGGTGCTGAATTCGTCGGCCGACGGCCAGGCCGCGCTCGTCGACTACCTGTTCACGCGGCACGGCGCGCAGATCGACGAGCGGCGCATCGTGCGCGCGCAGTCGGTCGCGATGCTGCAGACGATGCTCGAACAGGCCGGCATGTGCACGTGGTGCCCGACGATCCTCGCGGCGGTGCCGCCGTTCGGCGAGCGGATGCGCGTGCTGTCGCTGAAGGAGACCTTCGAGCCGAGCGAACTCGGCGTCGTCACGCGCCGCAGCAGCACGCTGAGCGACGCCGCGCGCTGCTTCATCGACTGCCTGCTGCAGGTGATCCGGCGGCATGCGCGCTCGGCGCGCAAGGACGATCTCGCGCTGTTCCGCACGCTCTCGCTGTTGATCTGACGCCGATCGCGCTCCGGCATCGGGAACCCCGCCGGCGGCGGCCCTGCGACATCCGGGCACGACCGGGTATACCTCCGGCACCGCATTGTTCTATACTGCCCCCCAGTATCTGGAAACCACGATCCCATGCCCCATTCCCCCGCAGAGAAAAAACGCGTCCTGACCCGCGTGCGCCGTGTCCGCGGGCAGCTGAATGCACTCGAGCAGGCGCTCGAGGAAGGCGCCGACTGTGGTCCGGTACTGCAGCAGCTGGCGGCGATCCGCGGCGCGATCAACGGCGTGATGGCCGGCGTGCTCGAAAGCCATCTGCGCGAGGAATTCACCCAGCTCGCGGAGGCCCCGCGGCCTGCTTCCGAATCGATCGACGATATCGTGACCCTCGTCCGGTCCTACCTGCGTTGACCGGCGCAGGATCGTCGACGCTCCGCTCCATTCGATGATTTTTTCAACAGGATTGTCATGAAATCACGTGCCGCAGTTGCGTTTGAAGCGGGTAAGCCGCTCCAGATCGTCGAAATCGACGTCGAACCGCCCCGCAAGGGCGAAGTGCTCGTCAAGATCACCCATACAGGTGTCTGTCATACCGACGCGTTCACGCTGTCGGGCGACGACCCCGAAGGCCTCTTCCCCGCCGTGCTGGGTCATGAAGGCGCGGGCATCGTGGTGGAAGTCGGCGAAGGCGTGACCAGCGTCAAACCCGGCGACCACGTCATTCCGCTCTACACCGCCGAATGCGGCGAGTGCCTGTTCTGCAAGAGCGGCAAGACCAACCTGTGCGTGTCGGTGCGCGCCACCCAGGGCAAGGGCGTGATGCCCGACGGCACCACGCGGTTCAGCTACAACGGCCAGCCGGTCTATCACTACATGGGCTGCTCGACGTTCAGCGAATACACCGTCGTCGCCGAAGTGTCGCTCGCGAAGATCAACCCGGACGCGAACCCCGAGCAGGTCTGCCTGCTGGGCTGCGGCGTCACGACGGGCCTCGGCGCGGTGAAGAACACGGCGAAGGTGCAGGAAGGCGACACCGTGGCCGTGTTCGGCCTCGGCGGCATCGGCCTCGCGGTGATCCAGGGCGCGAAGCTCGCGAAGGCCGGCCGCATCATCGCGATCGACACCAACCCCGGCAAGTTCGACCTCGCGCGCGTGTTCGGCGCGACCGACTGCGTGAACCCGAAGGATCACGAAAAGCCCATCCAGCAGGTGATCGTCGAAATGACCGGCTGGGGCGTCGACCACAGCTTCGAGTGCATCGGCAACGTCAACGTGATGCGCGCCGCGCTCGAATGCGCGCACCGCGGCTGGGGCCAGTCGGTGGTCATCGGCGTCGCCGGCGCCGGCCAGGAAATCTCGACGCGCCCGTTCCAGCTCGTCACCGGTCGCCGCTGGCTGGGCACGGCATTCGGCGGCGTCAAGGGCCGCTCCGAACTGCCGGGCATGGTCGAGGAAGCGATGGCCGGCACGATCCAGCTGGCACCGTTCGTCACGCACACGAAGCCGCTCACCGGCATCAACGAAGCGTTCGACCTGATGCACGAAGGCAAGTCCATCCGGACCGTCGTGCATTTCTGAACCACGCGCGAGGAGGCCGGTTGCCGCAACCGGCCCGTTGCGCGCGTGCGCCGGCAAGCCACGTTGCTTGGCCGGCGCGACGCATGCTCCGAACCCCATCCTCCGTCCAGCCGGTAACGATCACCGTTGCGTGATCCGTCGTCCGGCGCGCGACTCGGCTTTCGACCGCGAGCCTGTGTCGCGGCTGCCCCGTCAGCACCGCACGCGCCGCATCCGGAGCGTGGCCGACGGCGATTCCCCGAACGCGCGCTTGTAGTCGATCGCGAACCGTCCGAGGTGCGCGAAGCCCCATTTCAGCGCGATGTCCGTCACCGACGCGAGCCCGGGCGTCGCATCGTCGAGCAGTTCGTCGCGCACACGTTGCATCCGCAACTGGCGCACGAATGCCATCGGCGTGATGCCGTGGCGATTGCGGAAGCCGGCGAACAGCGTGCTCGGGCTGACGCCCGCGAGTTCGGCGAGCCGTTCGATCGTCAGCGGCTCGTCGAGATGCGCGCGGATGTATTCCTCGACGCGCCGCACGTAGAACGGCGCGAGCGGCGCCGGCGCGTGGCGCGTGCCGTTGCGCGCGGTGTTCGGGTGGCCGTACAGCAACAGGTTGAGCAGCGTCGATTCGAGTTGCTCGAACGCGAGCGGATGGCGCAGCGGATGCCCGTCCGTCGCGATCGCGTCGGCCAGCATCGGCAGCATCTGCGCGAGGCACGCGCCCTGCTGCGACGACAGGCTGAATTCCGGCTCGAACTCCACCGGCGCGCGCCGCTCGTCGCCGAAATGCCGCTGCGCATGCCGCTCCATCACCTCGCGCTCGATCCGCAGGATCACTTGCGGGCACGCCTCGCCCCACCGCATCCTGAGCGACAGCGTCGGCGACAGCAGCGACGCGGTGTCGGGCGACGACACGAAGCGCGTCGCGCCGCACTCGATCTCGGCGTCGCCGCGCAGCGGCATCTGCAACAGATAGAAGTGCTCGAGCGGCCCCGGTTCGATGGACACCTCGCCGCCGTAGTCGAGCAGATTCAGCGACAGGTTGCCCCAGCGAGCATGGTGCATGCGGCTGTGCAGCGCGCGCGAATCGCCGGTCGGTGTGAGCCGGTGCGGCTTGAACACGTCCGCTACCCGCGCGCGCACCTCGTCGACGTCATCCGACTGCAGCAGCAGCGTGTCGTGATTGAAACAGGCGGCGTCACCCAGCCAGCCCGCTCCGGAAAATTGCCCCATCGAAGTTCTCCCGTCGTGCTCGATCGCACTTGCGCTGTGCACGCGTTCCCGATTCCGGGGAATCCCGTCGCACGATCCGGATAGCGGCCGGAGTATCCGGACAGTCCGCCTCGCTACACTACGCAAGCCCTGCGCACCCGATGCAAGAAGCGGACCGTTCGCGCATCGTAGAAAACTGTGCGGCGCTTCCGCATCCGCACAAACCCGCAGAGCGCCGTGCCCGGCTCCGCTGCGGCGGGCCGGTCCGCAGGTTTCCGGAATTCGCGGATACCGGTCGAAGAAAGCGGATAGAAGCGCGCGTTTCGTCCGCCAATACTGGGCCCATGCCAGTCACGAACAGAATGGAGAGACACATGCAAGGACGACACATCGAGATCCCGTCGCCGGACGGCGGCGCGTTTCGCGCGTACCTGAGCACGCCGGCCGGCGGCACGGGGCCCGGCATCGTGCTGTGCCACGAAATCTTCGGCGCGAACGCGACGATGCGCGACGTGGCCGATTACTACGCCGAAGAAGGCTACACGGTGCTCGTGCCTGACCTGTTCTGGCGCCAGGCGCCCGGCATCGAACTCGGTTACACCGCCACCGACTTCGAGCGTGCGATGGCGCTGTACCACGAATACGACGAAAACAAGGGCGTCGAGGACATCGCCGCCGCGCTGGCCGTGCTCACGCAACGGCCGGAATGCACGGGCCAGGCCGGCGTGCTCGGCTACTGCCTCGGCGGCAAGCTCGCGTATCTCGCCGCGTGCCGCCTGCCGGAGGTGGCCGCCGCGGTCAGCTATTACGGCGTGGGCATCGAGCATGCGCTCGACGAGGCCGCTCATCTGCGCGGCCGGCTCGTGCTGCAGATCCCCGCGCAGGACCGCTTCTGTCCGCCCGACGCGCAGCAACGCATCGCCGCGGCGCTCGCGGGGCGCGACGGCGTGGAAGTGTACGTCTACCCGGGCGTCGATCATGCGTTCGCACGCGTCGGCGGCGATCATTTCGACAAGGCGGCCGCGGTGATGGCGCATCAGCGCGCGATCGCCGCGTTCCGCGCGGCGCTCGGCCCGCGCTACGACCTGTCCGCGCTGTGGGAAGAACATCTCCGGCACGAATTCGACACGCGCAACGTCGACGCGACGATGGACACGATGGTCGCGCAGCCCTACGTGAACCATATTCCGACACTGACGGGCGGCGTCGGCTACGACGAACTCAAGCGCTTCTACACGCATCACTTCGTGCATGCGAACCCGCCGGACACCGCGATCACGCCGATCTCGCGCACGATCGGCGCGAGCCAGATCGTCGACGAACTGCTGTTCTGCTTCACGCATACGACCGAGATCGACTGGATGCTGCCCGGCGTCGCGCCGACCGGCAAGCGCGTCGAGATCCCGCTCGTCGCGATCGTCAAGTTCCGCGGTGACAAGCTGTATCACGAGCACATCTATTGGGACCAGGCGAGCGTGCTCGTGCAGATCGGCCTGCTCGACGCGGCCGGGCTGCCCGTCGCCGGTGTCGAAACGGCGCGCAAGCTGCTCGACGAAACCGTGCCGTCCAACGGCCTGATGCAGCGCTGGCGCGACAGCGCGTAATCGACGGATACCCGGGCGGCACGTCGAACGCGCGCCGCCTGCGCTCAATCATTCCAGGAGACTCCCCATGACTGCCCTTGCTGGCAAAGTCGCGATCGTCACCGGCGGCGCCACGCTGATCGGCGCCGCCGTCGCGCAGGACCTGAGCCACGCCGGCGCGTGCGTCGCGATCCTCGATCTCGACGCGGAGAACGGCGCGCGCGTCGCCGACACGCTCGGCGAACGCGGCACGTTCATCGCGACCGACATCACCGACGACCGCGCGATCGAACGCGCGGTATCGGCCGTCGCCGAACGCTTCGGCTCGATCGACCTGCTGATCAACCTCGCGTGCAGCTACGTCGACAACGGCATCCAGGCCACGCGCAACGACTGGCTCGCGGCGATGGACGTCAACGTCGTCTCGGCCGCGATGCTCGTGAAGGCCGTGCACCCTTACCTGACCCGGCGCGGCGGCGGCGCGATCGTGAACTTCAGCTCGATCTCCGCGCAATGCGCGCAGACCGGCCGCTGGCTCTATCCCACATCCAAGGCCGCGATGCGCCAGCTCACGCGCAGCATGGCGATGGATCTCGCCGCCGACCGGATTCGCGTCAACTCGGTGTCGCCGGGATGGACGTGGTCGCGCGTGATGGACGAGCTCACGCACGGCGACCGCGCGAAAACCGATCGCGTGGCCGCGCCATTTCATCTGCTCGGGCGCGTGGGCGATCCGTCGGAAGTCGCGCAGGTCGTCACATTCCTGTGCAGCGATGCGGCGAGCTTCGTGACGGGCGCCGACTACGCGGTGGACGGCGGCTACTCCGCGATGGGCCCCGAGCAGGCGGTGCCGGCGATTCCGAGGTTGGCCGAATAACCGCCGGCCGTTCCTTCCCGCCCACATTCCACTCCATTTAATTCGTCATGCAAAGGATTGCATCATGAAACGCATCGCTATCGTCGGCGCCGGCCAGTCCGGCCTGCAACTCGCCTTCACGCTGCTCGACCACGGCTATCACGTCACGCTCGCGACCAATCGCGACGCGCAACAGATTCGCGCCGGCAAGGTCATGTCGAGCCAGTGCATGTTCCATACCGCACTGCAGATCGAACGCGATCTCGGCCTGAACGCCTGGGAAGAAGCGTGCCCGTCCATCGACGGCATCGGCATCGCGGTGCCGCATCCGCAAGGCAACGGTCGCAAGGCGATCGACTGGTCGTCGCGGCTGACCCGCTACGCGCAATCGGTCGACCAGCGCGTGAAGATGGCCGACTGGCTCGACGCGATCCGGCGCCGCGGTGCCGACGTGCGCATCTGCGACGTCGGCGTGCCGGAGCTCGAGGCGCTCGCACGCAGCCACGATCTCGTGCTGCTCGCGGCCGGCAAGGGCGAAATCGTGAACCTGCTCGGCCGCGACGACGCACGCAGCGCGTTCGAGCGCCCGCAACGCGCGCTGGCCCTCACCTACGTGACGGGCATGACGCCTAGCGAGCCGTATTCGCGCGTGCGCTTCAACCTGCTGCCCGGGATCGGCGAATACTTCGTGTTTCCGGCGCTGACCACGACGGGCCCGTGCGAAATCATGGTGTTCGAAGGGATCCCCGGCGGCCCGCTCGACTGCTGGGCCGACGTGAAGACGCCCGAGCAGCATCTCGACCGCAGCCTGTCGTTCCTGCAGCAGTACGTGCCGTGGGAATTCGAGCGCTGCCGCGACGTTGCGCTGACCGATCCGAACGGCACGCTGTCCGGGCGCTTCACGCCGACCGTGCGCAAGCCGTTCTTCCGCCTGCCGTCGGGCCGCACCGTGTTCGGCATGGCCGATGCGGTGGTCGTCAACGATCCGATCACCGGCCAGGGTTCGAACAATGCGGCGAAATGCGCGAAGGTGTACGGCGACGCGATCCTCGCACGCGAAGCCGAGCCGTTCGACGAAACCTGGATGCACGACACGTTCGAACGCTACTGGGCCTACGCACAGCACGTCGTGCGCTGGACCAACTCGCTGCTCACGCCGCCGCCGCCGCACATCCTCGAGCTGCTCGGCGCCGCCGGCCAGCTGCCGTCGCTCGCCGCGACGATCGTCGACGGCTTCGACGATCCGCGCCGGTTCGCGCCGTGGTGGTTCGAGCCGACGGCCTGCGCCGCGCTGATCCGCGAACACGCCGCACGTTCGGAGTAAGCGACATGAACGCCACCGCTTCCGGCAATCCGGGCCTCGACCCGCAGCAATTGCGCGCCGCATTCGGGCAGTTTCCGACCGGCGTCACCGTGATCACCACGCGCGCGCCGGACGGGCGCAAGGTCGGCCTCACCGCCAATTCGTTCTCGTCGCTGTCGCTCGATCCGCCGCTCGTGCTGTGGAGCCTGCGCAAGGTCGCGCCGAGCCGTCCGGATTTCGTCGCGGCCACGCACTTCGCGATCAATATCCTCGCGCACGACCAGATCGAACTGTCGCGCCGTTTCGCGACGCCGAGCGCCGACAAGTTCGACGGCGTGCCGCACGTGGATGCCGATGCGGGCGGCGTGCCCTGTCTCGACGGCGCAAGCGCGCGTTTCGTGTGCCGCCATGTCGGCCATTACGAAGGCGGCGACCACCTGCTGTTCATCGGCCAGATCGAGGCATTCGATGCGTTCGGCCATGCACCGCTCGTGTTCCATGCGGGCCAGTATCGCGCGATCTCGGCACACCCCGATCTTTCTCGTGCCGCTTGATTAGTTATACAAACAAATATTCAGGAGGTGGTGATGATGAATTGCGGCTCTCGCCTGCTTGCGATCGCAGGCCTCGTGTGCTTCGGCCTGACCGGGCACGTGCCGGCGCATGCGACCGACCTGCCATCGGTCAACCTGGGGATGACCAGCTTCCTCGACGGGATGCCGCCGGCCGGTGCCGGCTGGTACGGCACGCAGTATCTCGAGTACTACACGGCCGGACGCGTCAACGACAATGCCGGCAACAAGGTCGGGCTGCCGAAGCAGGACATCGACCTGTTCGCAGGGCTGAGCCAGCTCGTCTACCAGTCGCCGCTGGCGTTCGGCGGCATGCATCCGGGGCTCGACGTGATCCTGCCGTGGGTGGCGTCCGTGCACACGAACGACGGAATCGGCAACGTCGCGCTGAATTCGCGGGCCGGGTTCGGCGACCTGCTGATCGGCCCGTTCATCCAGTTCGATCCGGTGATGGGCCCGCAGGGGCCGCGCTTCGCGCAGCGGGTGGAATTCCAGTTCATCGCGCCGACCGGCGCATACGACCCGGCGCGGGCGATCAATCCGGGCAGCCATTTCTGGTCGTTCGATCCGTACTGGGCCGCGACGTTCTGGGTCACACCGAAGTGGACCGTGTCGTGGCGCCTGCACTATTTGTGGAATGCGACCAATCACGAGCCGGCGACCGCGCTCGGACCCGACGTGACGTCGACGCAGGCCGGCCAGGCCGTTCATGCGAACTTCGCGACCGAGTACGAAGTGCGGCCCGGGCTGCGGTTGGGGCTCAACGGCTACTGGCTGCGCCAGACCACCGACATGAAGGCGAACGGGCAGGCGGTATCCGGCACACGGGAATCCGTGCTCGCGATCGGGCCCGGTGCGATGGTCAGTTTCTCGCCGCAGGATCACCTGCTGTTCAACGCGTACTTCGAGGTCCTTGCGCGCAACCGGCCGCAGGGTTCGCGGATGGTGTTGAGGTACGTGCATCATTTTCAGTGACGCGCAAACCAGGCCGGCCTTGCCGGCCGATATCGTATGACGAATGCATCGCGCACCTTCGGAGCCCGGTTGCGTGTCCTATAGTTTCGGGGATGCAAGGAGACCACTTAAACACAACAAGGAAGGGAACACGCGATGGCGACCTCTGCTCCTCCCCGGCTTTTCCCGCGCGCCGCGCAGCGGCTGGTGCATCACCTGGCGACGGTTGCACCGGCGCTGGCCGTCGGCATCGCCGTTTCCGCCTGCGGCGGCGACAGCTCGCTGAACAGCGACGAGCCTGCCTACGCCACCCAGGCACGCCCGCAGATCAATGCGCTGCTCGCGAGCACGATGACGCCCGGCGCGGTCGTCTACGTGCAGTCGCCGCAAGGCAACTGGCTCGCGTCGTTCGGCACGGCCGTGCGCGGCACGAACTCGCCGATCCCGACGAACGCGCACTTTCGCATCGGCAGCGTGACGAAGACGTGGACGGGCACCGTGATCCTGCAACTCGTGCAGGAAGGCAGGCTGCGCCTGACCGATCATGTCAGCCAGTACGTCGCGAACGTGCCGAACGGCGACACGATCACGATCGAACAGTTGCTGACGATGCGCAGCGGTCTCTACAACTACTCGACCAGCCTTGCGTTCAACCAGTCGCTCGACACGCAGCCGGACAAGGTGTGGACCGTCGACGAACTGCTGGGTATCGCGGAGAACCAGCCCGTCTATTTCGCGCCGGGCACGGATTTTCGCTACTCGAACACGAATACGGTGCTGCTCGGCCTGATCATCGAGCAGCGCACCGGCATGAGCGCCGCCGATGCGATCCGGACGCGGCTGTTCGCGCCGCTCGGGCTGACCGAGACATCGCTGCCGCCGCAAGACAACACGGCGCTCCCCGCGCCGGCGCCGCGCGGTTATCAATGGGGCACCAACGTGGAGACGATCGACGGCGACGCGCTGTCTCCCACGCGCCAGGCCGCCGCGAAGAACGGCACGCTGCAGCCGGCCGACGTGACGACGGTCAATACGTCGTGGGCATGGACGGCCGGCTCCGGCATCTCTACCGCGGCCGAACTGGGTGCGTACGTGCAGCGGATGGTCGGCGGCGGCTACCTGAATGCGGACCTGCAGGCGCAACGCCTCGCGAGCTGCACGCCGATCGATCCGTCGAATCCGGCGTCGGCGAGCTACTGCATGGGGCTCGCGAAGTTCGGCACGTTCTACGGGCACACCGGGGAAATACCGGGTTTCAATACGTTCGCGGGCTACGATCCGGCAACGAAGACGACGATCGTCACGTGGGCGAACACGGCGTCCGGCCCGGACGGACGCGCACCGGCCAACGAGATCGCACGGATCATCATGGGCGAGCTCAGCAAGGCGGCCGATGTGCCGAGCGAGGGGCGGCCTTGAGGGTTAGCCGTAGGGGGCCACCCGCGCGGGCAGTGGACTACGGCTGCGTCCATGGCCGACCATGGGTCCGGGTTGCGTTGACGCCGCTATGATCGACCTGTCTCGCGGCGCCGCCCGGGGGGAGAAGGAGCCTCCCATGAAGACGGTGACCGTGCCGGCCGGCGACGCCGGGCCGACACGCACATCCGGTTCGCGCGGCCCCCCGCCGCCGCTTACTGCCCGATGCTGGTGAAGGTCGGCAGCAGCACGCGATACACGTGAATCATCGCCGGCCCGAGCAACACGCACATCAGCGCCGGGAAGATGAAGAAGATAAGCGGAAACAGCAGCTTCAGCGCGATCTTCGCGGCCCGCTCCTCGGCGCGCATCCGCCGCCGCGTGCGCAGCATGTCCGAGAGCACGCGCAGCGATTCCGCGATGCTCGTGCCGAAGCGATCGGCCTGGATCAGCATCGCGCAGAACGATTCGATGTCCTCGACGCCGGTCCGCAGCGCCAGGTTGCGCAGCGCGGTATCCTTCGTGAACCCGGAACGCATCTCGAGCAGCAGCAAGTCGAGTTCGCCCGCGACCACTTCGCTGCGAAAGCGCAGCTCCTCGCTCACCCTCATCAGCGCCGCATCGAGCCCGAGCCCTGCTTCGACGCATACGGTCAGCAAGTCGAGCGCATCCGGGAAGTCCTCGAAGATCACCTGCTGACGCTTCGCGATCCGGCGCCGGAGGATCACGTTCGGCACGTAGTAGCCGATCCCGGCGAGCGCCACGAGGAGGAACGACAGCAGCATGCGTTGACCCGCGAGGCGGGTCGTGGCGAGCGCCAGCAGCGCAGCGCCCGGCAGCGCCAGCGCGAGTACCGTCTTCGCCGCGAAGTAAAGCGCGCCCGCGTTCGCATCGCGCCAGCCGGCATTCATCAGCCGGATCCGCAGCGGCGAGTTCTCCCAGCCCTCCTGCGGCAGCGACAGCCGGGAAATCGGTTTCGACAGTTCGACGAGTTTCGCGACCCAGTGCGATGTTTGCCCGCCGCCGTCGTTCGCACCGGTGCCGATGCCCACGCTCGCTCCGCTCGCCTGCTGGATCCGGCGCTCCATGTTGCGCGGCGCGAACAGCAGCATCGCGACCAGCACGCCGCCGGCGACGAAAAGGAACAAGCCGGCCAGCATCACGGTATGTACTACGCTCAGGTTTTGCATGACAGCCTCGATTCGGTTCGTGAAGCCCGGGACACGCGTCAGACGCGAATGCGGATGATGCGGCGAATCCACAGCAGGCCGAATACCATCGACCCGAGCATCACGCCAACCATCTTGATGCCGGCCGGATCCTCCCAGAGCACCGACAGGAACTCACGGTTCAACACCGCCATCATGCCCGCGGTACCGAACGGCAGCAGGCCGAGGATCCAGGCCGACAACCGCCCTTCCGCGGACAGCACGCGGACCTTGTCGAACAGCTTGAAGCGTTCGCGCACCAGCGACGCGATGCTGTCGAGCAGTTCGGCCAGGTTGCCACCGGTCTCGCGCTGGATCAGCACCGCGATCACGAAGTAGCGCAGGTCATGGGCCGGCACGCGCGTGGCGAGGTTCACCAGCGCATCGTGCAGCGATACGCCGTAATTGATCTCGTCGAACGTGATCCTGAATTCACTGCCCATCGGATCGGGAAACTCCTCGCCGACCATCCCGAGCGCGCTCGTAAACGAGTGGCCGGAGCGTAGCGCGCGCGCGATCATGTCGCAGACATCCGGCAGCTGGCGCTCGAGCTTGAGCATCCGCCGGTTGCGATGCCGCATCACGTACATTACCGGGATGCATACGGTCAGCAGCGCAATCGGCACCACGATGATCAGCGGCAACACGGTCAGGGTCAGGGCCAGCATCGTCGCCACCGGGAATGCGGCGCTGAGCGTGACCAGCTTCGCGACCGTCCAGTCGAGCCCGGACTGCTGCAGCAGCAGATCCAGCGACTGCACGCGCGGCATGCGCAACAACAGCCGGTCGAACGGCTTCGACTCGTCGAGCATCCGCTTCTTGAGAATCGACAGCCGCTCCTGCTGCACGCTGCCGCCGGCCGACATCGCGCGCAGGCGCGATTCGATCCGGCGCGCCGCGGCACCGTGGCGCGTGTTCCACCATTGATAGACGCCCTCGATCGCGAGCACGACCGCGACGAAGGTGAGAATCACAAAACCGTAAAAGATCGAGTCCATGAGGCCTCCCCGGAATCAGACGACCGCGCGTCGTCACTTCGTCTCGTAACGCTGCGCCGGGTCGTACAGCGAATCCGGCAAGTTGATGCCGAACGCCTGCAGCCGCTCGGCGAACTTCGGCCGCACGCCGGTCGCGCAGAAGTGTCCGCGCACCGTGCCGTCGCGATCCATGCCGGTGCGCTTGAACGTGAAGATCTCCTGCATGTTGATGATGTCGCCCTCCATCCCGGTCAGCTCCTGGATGCTGACGATCTTGCGCTTGCCGTCGGTGAGCCGGGTGGCCTGAACCACCACCGAGATCGCAGACGCGATCTGCTGGCGCATCGTCTTCGGCGGCAGCGTCAGGCCGCCGACGCTAATCATGTTCTCGAGCCGCGTGAGCGCATCGCGCGGCGTGTTCGCGTGGATCGTCGCGAGCGAGCCTTCGTGGCCGGTGTTCATCGCATTGAGCATGTCGAGCGCTTCCGCGCCGCGCACTTCGCCGAGAATGATCCGGTCCGGCCGCATCCGCAGCGCATTGCGCACGAGCGTGCGTTGCGTGATCTCGCCCTTGCCCTCGATGTTCGGCGGCCGCGTTTCGAGCCGCAGCACATGCGGCTGCTGCAGTTGCAGCTCGGCCGCATCCTCGATCGTCACGATCCGTTCCGAACGCGGAATGAAGCCCGACAGGATGTTGAGCAGCGTCGTCTTGCCGCTGCCGGTGCCGCCCGACACGAGCACGTTCACTTTCGCCTGGGCCAGCGCATCGAGCAGTTCCGCCATCGGCGGCGTGAGGCTCTGGTAACTCACGAGGTCGTCCATCTTCAGCGGGTTGACCGCGAAGCGCCGGATCGACATCAGCGGCCCGTCGATCGCCGACGGCGGAATGATCGCGTTCACGCGCGAGCCGTCCGGCAGACGCGCATCGACCATCGGAGTCGATTCGTCGATGCGGCGCCCGACCCGCGACACGATCTTCTCGATCACCTTCATCAGGTGCGCGTCGTCGTAGAACGTCACGTCGGTCAGCTCGAGCTGGCCGGCACGCTCGACGTAGACCTGCCGGTACGTGTTCACGAGGATGTCGGAGATGCCGGGGTCGCGCAGCAGCGCCTCGAGCGGGCCGAAACCGAACATCTCGTCGTACACGTCGATCGCGAGCTGGCGCCGCTCGATGTCGTTCGCGAGCAGGCGCTCCTCGTCGAGGATGCGCGAGATCAGCGCCGAGATTTCCTGCCGGACCTGTTCCTGCGGCAGGCGCGACAGACGCTCCAGCTCGACGCGTTCGAGCACCGCCAGGTGAATTTCGCGGCGCAGCTTCTGGTAGGCGTTGCGTACCGACGAATGCGTCGCACCTGCCGGTTCGGTGCCCGCAGCCTGCGGCTGCGTCCGGTACAAGGACATCTGTTCGCGCAATGACATGATGGTTTCCCCGCAAGATTCACATGGACTTGAGCTTCGGCGTGGCCTTGCGGCCGAACAGCCGGGACATCAACGGTTCGCTGCTGGACGTGCCGTGCCTGGTGCGCACGTCCCCTTCGACGATCTGCTTCGCACAGGCCTGCAACGCACGCGTGACCGCCGCGCCGCGTGCGACGCGCGAGGCCGGATGCCCCTGGTCGAGCGCTTCGCGCACGGTGTCGGCGTCGTCGGGTATCGTGCTGCTGGCGTGCAGGCCGAGCACTTCCTCGAGCGCGGCACGAGACCGCTCGCTCGCTCGCGTCATCCGGTTCACCACCAGCCGCAACTGGTCGGTCGGGTAGCCGAGCGACACGAGAATCTCCAGCAACCGGCGGCCCGCGCGCACGTGCGGCATCGTGGGCTGCAGCACGAGCTGGATCTGGTCGCTGCGATCCAGTGCGATCATCGACAGCGGATTGATGCTGACGCCGATGTCGAAGATCACGAAGTCGTAACGCGGCGCCGCGACGCCGAGGATCCATTCGAGCGCGTCCTCGCGCATCTCCGCGGCCTTCACCGGGTCGCCCGCGCCGGCGAGCACGTGAAACGTCGACGTCACGTGCGCGACGCTCGCGTCGAGAAACGCGCCGTCGAGCCGTTCGATCTGCGCGCACAGCTGCGGCAGCGTCGACGGCGGCGTCTCGTCGCTGACGAGGAACGCGGCATCCGCGAACTGCTGGTTCAGATCGACCAGCAGCACGCGGCGCTTGTGGCCTTCGGCGATCTCGTACGCGACGTTGCTCGCGGCGAAGCTCGTACCCGCGCCGCCCTTGCACGACATGAACGACACGAAGCGCGTATCGTCGCTGTCGCGCCGCGTGCTTTGCGCGGCCGCGCGTTCGAGCGCGCGGGCGAGCGCCGCGGGGTCGATCGGCCACTGCAGTACGTCGCGCGCGCCGGCGCGCATCGCGTCCAGCAGCACGTGCGGCGCCGCATCCGCGGTCACCAGGATGCCGGTCAGGCCCGGGTGCAGCCGGCAGATCCGCTCGAGCGCCGACAGCTCGGCCGCGTCTGTCGTCGCGCCGTCGATCAGCAGGATGTCGAACGAATCGAGACCGTCGGTTCGATGCTCGATCTGGGACGGCCGTCCGTGCGCGCGCGTCACGCGATAGTGTCCGCTCTCGGTGACCAGGCGCGCGATCTGCGTGAGCCGGGCGGTATCGTCGGCAGCTACGAGGATATTGATCATGACTGTGCCTCGTCGGTTCGATTATTGACAGGCCGTGCCGCCCGTCGACGAATTCAGGCTTTCCCGCGACAGCGTCGTGGTGAACGACGGCATCGTGATCGAGACGTTCGCGATCGGAATCATCGTCCTGACCGTCACGTTGGTGATGCTGACCGTCACGAACGAGCAGGAGCTCACATCGCAGCCCGACGGCGTGTAGCTCACCGACACGTTCGCGTTCGACAGCATCGGCATCAGCGACTTCACGCGTTTCGCGACGCCGGCGGCGTTCACGTCGCAGACGATCGCCGTGCGTGCGCCGAGCCGGAGGGCCTCGGTCGCGGTGTTCCAGTAGAACAGCACGCGCCCGAATTCGAACACGCCGATCAGCAGCATGATCAGGATCGATGCGATCAGCGCGAACTCGACGATCGTTGCGCCGCGTTGAGTGCGCCGGCGCAACAGCGGAAAGGGGCGCGCGTTCATGACACTTGCCTCATCACGGTGACGATGTTGCCGAAGGTGATCGAGGACAGCCCCGGGTAGGCCGGAATCGGCTGGTACTGGTAGCCCTTCACCTTCACCTCGACGACGTTGATGCTGCCGGTCGCCGTGCCGCTTGCCGCATTGTTGGTCGAGTCGTACGTCGGCAGGTTCGCGAACTGCGGCGGGTCGGACGCATCGGCGCAATCGGTCGAATGCGCGGCGTCGCAGACGATCACCATCGATGTCGTGAGCCCCGGCACCAGCTCGGTGCCGGCGGAGCCGCACGTGGTGCTGCCGTACACGACCAGGCACTGCGCCTCCGCGAGCGGATACGCGCTGTCGGTCGGCAGAAAGACCGACAGGTAGCGCGCCGCGTTGCGCGTCGCCTTGGTGAGGGTCTCGTACTGGTAGATCGCGCGGCCGAACTCGGCCACGCCGGTCGCGAGCACGATCATCGGCATCAGCACGAGCGCGAATTCGACCGCGGCGACACCGCGCATGCGTGACCGGCGAATCGGGAGCCTTTTCATGATCGCGTCTCCTCTATTGAACGAGCATCGGCACCTTGATGCCTGCCGGGCTGCCGCTGCCCGGCAGGCCGTGCGTCGCGCACGGCGTGGTGCCGGAGGCCGTCGAGCCGAGGTATTCGAGGTGTGCCACGATCCCGCCGGAGCCTGGGCTGAACGGCAGCGGATCGAGCATCAGCACACAGTCCCACTGCGTGACGTGCAGCTTTTTGCTTGCCCCGTTCAGCGTCGAGCAGTCGCCCTCGGGGGCAAGCGCGACCCGGCGGTCGCCGCCATACGTCTGGTAGTTGCCGGCCGTAGCGGTCCCGTTGGTCGCGATGCCGCTGCCGGCGGGCGGCGTGCCGTCGCCCTGGTACGACTTGAAGCTCGCGCGATCGAGCACGAACTGCGCGTAGGCGTCGCCGACGATGCCCGCGGTTCCCGGCGGCCCGTAGTTCGGGCCGACGTATGCATAGCCGGTGAAGTCCGGCTGTCCGCTCGAGCCGTTGGCGCCGTTCGTGTAGATGCCGAAGCGGGTATTCCAGGCGCGCAGCGACGCGGACTTCAGGCCCGTCGAACCGAGGTCGGGCGGCGACGTGATGCTGCAGGTATTGCCGGACAGTTCGCTGGCGATGGTCGGCTCGTTCGTTGAGCCGTCGAGCGCCGCCCAGCCGAAGTTGCCGGGCCCGTATGTCGTCGTCGAACCGGACAGCGACGAGATCCAGTCGCCGACCTTGTACGGCGTGGCGGCCGCCGCGCGGCACACGAACACCGGAATCGCACAGGTGGTCTGCCCGGCGCCGACCGTCGCGATCGCGCTCGCCGCGACCTGGGCCGCGTTCGCGACCCGCACGCCGGGAATCGTGTTGAGCACCTCGATGAACCAGTGCGCGATGTTGCTCAACTGCGCGGTGCACTTCACGTACTTGATGTTCGCCGGCGTGGTAACCGCCGTCTTGGTCAGGAACGGATTGGTCAGCGAATCGCTGAACGTGACGTTCGAATCCGTCTGCATCTGTACCGCGTTCTGCTGAAAGAACGCGAAATTCGAGTGGCCGGCTGCGATGCCGTCCGCTTCCGAGACCTGCAGGCTGATGGCCGATGTAAGGTCGCGCGCAGCGGACAGCGCGCATGCGTCGGCGCTGTTCTGCAGTTCGCTGCGCGTGACGTACAGCTTGCCGAGGTCCAGCGCGAGACCGACGAACCCGATCATCACCGCCAGTGCGAGACCAACGATGATCGCGACGGCGCCTCGCTGGCGATGCATACCGCGACGCGTGAGTTTCGGATGACGAGCTGCGCTGGACATGGCGTTCTCCCTGAGCTTGCCTGCGTGTTACTGCGCCGACTTGCCGATCCCGATCACGAATGCATTGGCTTTCGGCTCGGGCTGCTTGAACGACTTTTCGTAGTTGTCGAGTGCGGACGCGGCGGCGCTGCCGTTGACCCCCGGGTTCGATGCCGCGTGTTCGGCGGCATGCGGATCGATGATCTGGGCTTGCGTGACGGCGCGGACCGAATCGCCGAAGCGGGTGTCCCACACCGGCGTCGACGACATGCAGCCGGCGAGCGCGAACGCGAGCGGGACGGCGAGCGCCGCGCGGCGCACGAATACGAGGTAGGCGGATTTCATGAGCTTCCCCTTGAATGGCTTCAACGATCGGTGGACTGGGGTTCCGTGCCCGCCCGCGCGATCTGCGCGTGCGCGGCGGCCGGCAAGCCGTGCTTCGAACGCGGCGCGGGTTTTGCCGGCGCGGCGGAGCCGGCGGCCGCGAGACGCGCGGCAGCCGCTTCGATGCGCGCGATCCGCGCCGCGGTAGCCGCGGTGGCCGCTTCGGCCTGCGGCTGCGACTGCTGTTGCGGCTGCGACTGCGGTTGCTCTTGCGGCTGCGCGGCCGGCGCCGGTTCGGCGCTCACCGTCCCAGCCGCGTCGGCAGCCGCGGCCTTCTGCGGCTCCGCCGGCACCGGCGCCGGTGCATCGGCGGGCTGCGGCGCACGCGGTGCGGGCAATGCGGCGGCCGGTGCGGCCGGCTCAGCCGATTGCGGCGCCGGAGCAGGTGCGGGAGCCGGCGTCTGCGGTGCATCCATCGCGCCGCTCGCCGGTTGTGCGCCCGCCCGGCGGACACCCTTGCGGCCTTCCATGTTGCCGGTCGCATACACGTCGGCTTCGTTCGGCTTCGAGAAGCTGTCGGTCGGCAGCGGCACGTCGGCGGTCTGCAGCGGCCTCACCAGGTGCGGCGTGATCACGAAGATCAGCTCGGTGCGATCCTGCTGGAACGACGTGCTGCGGAACAGCGCGCCGAGCACCGGTACTTCACCGACACCCGGGATCGCCTTCAGCGCACCGGTCCCGTTGTCCTTGATCAGCCCGCCGATCGCGAACGACTCGCCGTCGCCCATCTGGACCGTCGTCGACGCGCGCCGCGTCGTGATCAGCGGCAGGATCGACGTGCCGCCGATGTTGGACGCGCTCAGCGTCACGCCCGTCTGCGACAGTTCCGACACTTCCGGCGCGACCTTCAGGCTGATCCGGCCGTTCCCGAGCACCGTCGGCGTGAACTTCAGCGCGACGCCGAATTCCTCTTCCTGCAGCGTGATCGACGACGTGCCATTGCCGCTGCTTTGCGGCACCGGGATGAAGATCCTGCCGCCGGCGAGGAACGTCGCCTCCTGCCCGCTGATCGTCACGAGATTCGGTTCCGCGAGGATCTTGACGAGGTTGTCGGTGTTCTGCACATCGGCCGCGATGCTGAACGGCCTGTTGTTCGCCTTGTTGAACACCGCGCCGCTTGCGACGCCCGCGAGCAGGTTGCTGACGAGCGCGCCGCTCCACGAGCCGAAGCCGCCCTGGATGTTGAACGCGCTGCCCATCTGGTTGATCAGCGTCTTCGACACTTCGGCGACCTTCACCTCGAGCATCACCTGCTGCGGCGACGTGACGGCCAGCATGTTCAGCACGCCGGCGCCCTTGCCGCCGCCGTCGCCGGCGCTGTCGCTGTACGCACGGGCGATCTGCACCGCCTGCTGCGCGGCCTGCGAGTTCGATACGTTGCCTGCCAGCACGATCGTGCCGGCGGCGGTCGACACGTGAATGTCGTGTTCGTTCGGCATCAGCTGCATCAGCGACGCCTGCAGGCCGCCGGCGTCCGCGCCGACCGCCACGTCGATCACGCGGCACGCACCGCTGCGACCCTGCACGATCATGTTGGTCGTGCCGACCGACAGCCCGAGGATGTACAGCGTCTGCGGCGACACCATCGTCGCCTGCGCGACGGCCGGGTTGCCGATGGTCCGGTTGCGGACCGGCTCCGGCATCGGCACCAGCAGCGACTTGCCGAGCGGCACGCTGACGCTGGTCGACTCGCGTACCGCGCCCACGCAGTTCGGCCCGCGCAGCGGCCCCGGCGCCGCGGCGGGCGCGGCGGCCGGAGTCGGCGTCATGCTGATCGTCATCTGCATCGGCCCCTTGGCGGCCGCCGCCGGCGCGGCTGCACCGCCCTTCATCAGCGCGGCCGATTCGGCGGCTTCCTGGGCCAGTGCGCTGTATACGGTCAGCGTTCCGGCACAGAGGATCGCGGCCATCATCGCGCCCCGTGCGATACGCGTGCGCACCGGGCCGGTACCTGAATGTTGCGGATTGATCTTCATTTCGTCTGATCCCCCGAGTGACCGGCGAGGCGCCGGTTGTCGACTTTCAAGGCCGCCGTGCCCTGACGGCGGCCGATCTGGTTAATGTGGTTATTTGCACGTGTTCTACGAATTCAGAAACATTCGACGCTGCCGTGTACCCCGGTCAGCACCCCGACGCAATCGCGGCGTGCTCCCGGTGCCGCATGGGATGCGACACGCACGCGCACGGTCTTCACCGGCGCGGGTGCGGGCGCTTCGGGTACCGGTGCCTTGCCGAGCAGCGTGAGCTTGGTCGCGCCGTCGGTGGTCAGCGTCTTCTGGTCGACCTGGTTGCGCAGCACGAGCGACAGCGTGCCGACGCTACGCGCGAGGTCGAGGCGCTCGGCCTGGTCGGGCGTGACTTCGAGCGTCACCGCGTTGACGACCTTCGGTGCGGTGTCGTCGCGGCTGACCTGCTGCGCGACGGCCAGCACGAGGATGTGCTCGAGCACGATCTTGGAGATGCTCTGCCCGTCGGTCTTGCCTTGCTGTTCCTGCGTGTTGACGATCACGTCGACGTAGTTGCCCGGCAGCGCGAAGCCCGCGACGCCGACCACGTCGTTCACCCGCACGGTGATCGCGCGGCTGCCGTCGGCGATCACCGCGGACAGGCCGCCCTTCGTGCCGACCGGCGCGAGCTTCGACTCGATCACCGGCTCGCCGCGGGCGAGGCTCGTGCGCACGACGCGCCCTTCGAGTTCCTTCGTGTCGGTGAACGCGCCGGTCGGCACGCTGCCCGACGGCCAGCTCACCATGTGGATCTGGTTCGGCCCGAGCGGCTCGCCCAGGTTCAGGTCGGTGGTCGCCACCGCGACCGACGTGATCGAGCTGCTGGAGGTATTCATCAACCAGCGGGACGCGAACACGACCGCGGCAAGCCCCGCGACCATCGCGACGATCAGCATCATGAGCGCTCGACTGTTTTTCATGGCAATGCTCCTCAACGAATCGTGAAAGAAACGGCTCAACCGGTTACGTGCGTGCGACCGCCGTGGTCGGCAGGCGGCAGATACACGCCGTCGCGCTCGGGCGCCGTGCCGAAATAGCTGGCCCATGCGTCGTGCAGCGCGTCGTGCGTCACTTCGAGCGGATCGCCGCGATACCGCGCGCCGGCGGCGACGAGGCGCAGCAGATCCATCGGGAAGCATGCGAGATAGGCCTTGCCGGTCGGCAGGTGCAGCCGGTGCAGCAGATAGTCGAATGCGTCCTGCGTCGATACCAGGCCGAGCGACGCACATGCGGCGTCGAACACCGCGCGGTAGTGGTCGATCGACAATGCGCCGACGTGAAGCTTGGAGCCGAGCCGGCGCAGGAACGCGTCGTCGGCGAACTGCTCCGGCGCCAGGTTGCTCGAGAACACTGGCCAGACGTCGAACGGCAGCACGAAGCGGTTGCCTGACTCGAGCGTCAGGAAATCGACGCCGCGATCGAGCGGGCGCAGCCAGCGGTTGAGCAGGTCGCGCGGCTCGACACGCTGGCGGCCGAGATCGTCGACGATGTACATGCCCATGTTCGCCTTCATGTGCGGCGGCGCCTGGTAGAAGCCCGCCGCGTCATCGCGGCGCAGGTCGAGCTCGTCGAGCGTCAGCTCGCCGCCGGACATCACGACCGGCCGCTCGCACAGGCGCCAGCGGCGATCGACCGATTGGCCGTCCGCTTGCGCTGCCGCATCGACATGCACGAGCGGGTCGTAGATCTGGATCACTTCGCCGGCGGCGCAAATGGCGTACGGCACCGGCACGTGGCCGCCCATCAGCGCGCCGAGCCGCTCCGCGAGGAACGTCTTGCCGCTGCCGGCCGGGCCGTAGATCAGAAGCGGACGGCCGGAGTTCAGCGCGGCGGCCGCCGAATCGAGGATCGCCGTATCCATGACGACGCCGTCGAAGACGGCCCACACGTCGTTCTGGGCCACGCGCAGCTTGCGCACCGAATGGGTGGACACGCAGTCGAGATACGCGTCGAGCGTCACCGGCGCAGGGCCGCTGTAGCTGCTGCGCGCGCGCTCTTCGAGCGCGGCCAGGCGGCCTGCCTCGGTCAGGCGGAACGTCACGTCGAGGTCCGTCTTGCCGCGATGGGTCAGTTCGACCAGATGCTCGCGCACCAGGAACGCGAAGATGTCGTCGAGCACGGCGAGCGGGAGACAGTGACGCTCGATCAGGTCGCCGTAGGACGGGCGGCCGAGCACCAGCGTCGACTTCAGCACGAGCCCTGCGATGAACGCCTGGCTCAGTCCGGTTTCCTCGAGCGAGCGCGGCGCCGCCGGCAGTTGCGCGCCCGGCTTCGCGTGCGCCTCCCGCATGGGCGACGGAAGCGGCAGGTGTGCAACCTGCGCGTCGCGTCTCGGTTCGGTGGGGTTCGTGTTCATGTTCGGTCCATCCTCGTTGCAGGTTCGGCGCGCTACGCGCACGATACGAACAGCATGCCCAGCGTGCCGGCGGCAATCGCCACGCCATACGGCAACGCACCGACCGACGCGAACTCCACGGGGCCGTCGGTTGCCCCTGCACGCGCCCCGGACGCGCGACGCGCGATCAGCGCCACGACGTTCGCCCACATCTGGCGCACGCGTCCGCGCAGCAGCGCGAAACCGATCGCGCCGATCCCGCCGGCCAGAAAGGCGGCCAGCACGATGTAGAACGTCATCTGGGCGCCGACCCACGCGCCGATCGCGAGCATCAGCTTCACGTCGCCTGCGGCCATCCCGCGCAGCAGATAGAACGGCAGCAGCAGGCCGAAGCCGGTCGCGGCGCCGGCAAGCCATGCGAGCGCACCCGCCTGGACGCCGTGCAGCGCGCACTGGGCAATCAGCGCACCGGCCAGCCCGATCACGACGAGCCGGTTCGGGATGCGTCGGCTCGTGATGTCCGTGCTGGCCGCGACGACGACGAGCAGCGTCACGCACAACGGGACCGGGTAAGGCAGCGCAGCAGGCAACATGGCGAACCTCGACGGGATGTAATGATCAGGATCACTGACCCAGTGCGGTATTGACCGCCGCGGTCACGATCGACGCGATCGCGTTGTACATGTCTTCAAGCGAACCCTTCAGTACGACCACGCTTCCCAGCACGATGGTGGCGAATACTGCCGCGATCAGCGCATATTCGATCGACGTCACCCCCTGCTCGTCGGCGATCCATCGCGATACCGCTACCGCACATCCCCTGGTCCGCATGACGACCTCCGATTCGGTTGATCAAGAGAGCGGGGGAGACTCGAGCAGTGCACCGGCCGAGTCATCCGCCGTTCGGTTCATTCGACATCCGTTGGTTGGGTGTCCGGCCCTGATCGAGCGACGGGATGACGACGAACGGGCCGGACTCACCGTTCGCCGCCCCGCCATTCAGATGGCCGCGTTGAGGTCGTCTGCGATCGTGTTGAACACGGTCTTGAGATCGTTTCCGACCAGCGTCAATGCTGCAACGAGGCCGACTGCGATCAGCGCGGCGATCAGGCCGTATTCGATGGCCGTCACACCTTGCTCGTCTTGGACGAAACCGCGGACTTTCTGGATGAACGTGGACATGGCTAATCTCCTTTCGCACTACTATTGAAATCCCGTTGTCGGGTATCGACGCGGGGAGCTGGCACTACCGGCACAACGGCACAACAAATGGATTCGGATGCGGCGCTCAGCGACGGACACGGCAGGGTACGAGCCTGGCCGGGCGAACGATTGTCGGTGGGCTGATGCGTGCGATATCCATGCGCGCTGCGATCTGGCGAATGGCGCGATCGAGCAGAGCGAGAACGGCGCAACGACCGCCCCGTGCATGGATACGGATTGAACGGATGACGCAAGCGCGTCGATGCTGCTGCGGATATGCTTCGCGGCATGCGAGCCGCGACGTGCTCTGGTCTTTCATTTTTATTCCCCAAATGCTGTCATGTGATTCTTGTTGCGCGGACGATGCCGTCGCCTATTCGCTCGGTCGACGTTTCCGGCGGTTTTCACGGCCTGGGCGGCGTATTCCCCGACGCGCCCCCGATCCGTTGCTTTCCGCAGGTGATTGAGTCCGGTCTTGTCAGCCTGTTGCTTCAACCGGTCGTTCATCACGTCGTCGACTTTCGTGCGGACCTTGACGCAAAGAGCAGGCCAGCCAGAAGGAAATCCAGACGCAGCAAGGGTTCCGGCGATCCCCCCGTCAGTCGTATTTCGGCGCGCTGCACAAAATGTTTCAGATTTGATATACGCACGCAGGCCGGCCCGGGATGCCGGCGGGGCGCCGCCGTGCTGTGCAAGGGCACCCAAAAATTTTCTCGGGATTTTCCCGAATCCATGCAGCCCGTCGCCGGACACGAATTCCGCACACCGCCGGACCGGCGAAAAACCCGGAATGTTTCAAGCGAGAAACATCATTTGCGCCGCTACGGTTTTCTCAGACGTGAAAACCCGGTTTTCCGCGCTGTCGCTGCCGAATCGATATCTCACGATTCAGCCCGCGGTTTGCGTCACGCGATTTTTTCTCCAACAATGCATTCACCGGACAGCGCCATCGAACGCGATTCGATCCGGATACACAGCAACACAAAAAGGCTGCGGCAGAGAAGCAGCCTTCACCGCAAACGGGGCATCATGTACACAGCCAATCGTGGAGTGCGCTATCGCGCCAAACGCTGTGCTCAATGGCTGACAGCCGACCGGATCATTCCGTACAGCTGCATCATGCTGATGCTGTGTGTTGGATTCCTGATCACCTGGGGCTTCGTGACGGATGCCTTCACGTCACAGACCACCGCACGGCCGGGTGTCGACTTCTCCGTCTTCTGGACCGCGTCGCAGCTCGTGCTGCAAGGCCATGCCGCCGCGATCTACGATCCGGTCCTCTTCTCCCATGCCGAGGTCGCGCAATTCGGTGCCTACATTGGCCACCAGTCGCTGCCCTGGCTTTATCCGCCGACGATGCTGCTGTTCATCGCGCCGGTCGCCCTCGTGCCTTTCCTGCCCGCGTATTTCCTCTTTTTTGCGGGCAGTCTTTTATGCTATGCGTACGCAGTCCTGCGACTGTCGGGTCTGCGTGCGCACCTGCCCGCTCCGCGCGCCGCCGCGCTCGTCGTGCTCGCCTACTCGGGCGTGTTCGCGTCCGTCCTGTACGGGCAGAACAGCATCCTGACCGCCGGCATCGCCGCATTCGCGCTGCATTTCCTCGGCCGACGCCCGATCGTCGCCGGCGTGCTGATCGGGCTGCTCGCCATCAAGCCGCAGCTGGCGGTGGTGTTTCCGTTCGTGCTGGTCGCGACCCGCTCGTGGCGCACCTTCGCGTCGGCAGCGATCACCACGGTGCTGTTCACCGTGGCCGGCATTGCGCTGACCGGCACCAGCTCCCTGCAGGGCCTGGCTCAGGCGATGTCGATCGTGCGCGGCATGCATTTCACCCTTCCTGCCTACTGGTTCGTTTCGCCCACGACGTTCGCGGCGCTGCGGCTTGCGGGCGCATCGATTCCGGTCTCGCTCGCCGCCCAGGCCGCCGTCGGGCTGCTCGCAATCGCCGCCGCCGTCCAGGTGTGGCGTCGCACCGCCGACATTCGGCTGCGCGGCGCGGCGCTGGTGATCGCCACGCTGTTGACGACCCCCTATCTTTGGCATTACGAACTCGCGTGGCTCGGCATCGCGTTCATCTGCGTGATCGCCCACGGGCTCGACGAAGGCTGGCTGCCGGGCGACCAGATCGTGATCGTGCTCGCGTGGCTGCTGCCCATATTCGAGATATTCAACCGGATCACGAAGCTGCCGCAGATCGGCCCGGTCGTGCTGCTCGCCGTCCTGTTCGTCGTCGTGCGGCGCTCGACCCTTGCATCGGGGAATGCGTGATGAGATCGCCGCGCTCCCTTCTGCACGGCGATTCGGTGCTCGACGCACACCCGGAACTGCCGATCGCCGGCCCGCGCCGGTTCCCGCATTGGCTCAATCGCGATCGGGTACGCCTCTATGCGGCAGCGGTACTGCTGACCGAGTTGCTGTTCCTCTGCGTCTACCTCGCACGCGTGCACGGGTCGCATACGTCCGTGCCCGGGCCGCTCGCGCAGGATCTCGCGCCGATCTGGAGCGCTGCACGGCTCGCCGCGCACGGTCATGCGATCGACGCGTGGCATTTCCCGTCGCTCTTCGCGATCGAGAAACTCGCGATTCCGACGATGAACGCCGCGGACGGCTCGCTGCCGTGGCTCTACCCGCCGACCATGCTGCTGTTCGTGCTACCGCTCGGCTGGCTGCCGTACATGTTCGCGCTCGTGCTGTGGATCGGCGTCACCTACGTGCTGTTCGCGGTGACGATCCGCGCGACCGTGCAGCGCGATGCGGCGCTGCTCTGCGCGCTCGCGTTCCCCGGCGCGTTTCTCACGGTGATCGTCGGGCAGACGAGCCTCCTGAGCGCGACGCTCGCCGGTTGCGGGCTGCTGATGCTGAATCGTCGTCCCGTCATCGCCGGCATCTGCTTCGGATTGCTGACGATGAAGCCGCAAATGGCGATCCTGTTCCCGCTCGCGCTGCTGTGCGCCGCTCAATGGCGCGCGCTGGCAGCGTGGGCGGCAACGATCGCCGGCGGCTTCGCGCTGTCGACGCTCGCGTTCGGCCTCGGCGCGTGGTTCGCATTCGCACACGGAATTCACGACGCAGCGCAGCTCGTCGGCGCCGGCCACGCACGGCTCGCGCGCATGCCGACCGTCTTCGCGCTCGCCACCCTCGCCGGCTGGCCAGTCTACGTCGCGCGCGGCCTGCAGCTGCTGTCGGCCGCGGCCGCCGCGATCGCCGTCGTGTACGCATGGCGCGGCGCGTGTTCGTACGCGCTGCGTGCCGCGACGCTCGCCTGCGCATGCCTGATCGTCAGCCCCTATCTGTACGACTACGACCTGACCTGGTACGGGCTCGTGATCGCATGGTACGCACGCTATGCGTGGACGCACGGCTGGCGGCGCTTCGATCGCGAATGGCTGCTGCTGATGTGGGTGATGCCGCTCGCCGGCCTCGTGCTGGTGCCGCATCTGTCGTTCCAGTTCATGCCGCTGGTCACGCTGGCTTCGCTGGCACTGCTCGTCAGCCGGATTGCACAAGAAAGGCACGACGTGCCGTCGATGCCCGACGCACGCGACAACTCGACCGAGACCGGCTTCCCGCATCCGGTCCGCTCACACCACCGCCCGGCGCACGGACTGCGCCGCAGCGGCCGCCCGACCTTCGGCGTCGGCCGCTGACACGTCATCACAGGGGACCCATCATGCGCGAACCGCTCTACACACCGCTCGTCTCGCTGGTCGTACCGTTCTACAACGAAGGCGAAGCCGTCGAACGCTTCTTCGACGTCGTGATCCCGCTGATGGCCAGCCTCGACGCGATCCGCTTCGAGATCGTCTGCGTGAACGACGGCAGCCGCGACGACACGCTCGAGCGCCTGATCCGGGTCAGCATGGGCGACCGCCGCGTGCGCGTGATCGATCTCACGCGCAACTTCGGCAAGGAAGCGGCGCTGACCGCCGGCCTCGACGAAGCGGCCGGCGACGCGGTGATCCCGCTCGACGCCGACCTGCAGGATCCGCCGAGCCTGATTCCGGTGATGCTCGAGCACTGGCGCGACGGCGCGGAAGTCGTCGCCGCGAAGCGCAGCAACCGCGCGTGCGATTCGTTCGCGAAGCGCACCGCCGCCGCGATCTACTATCGCGTGCACAACGTGCTGTCGGACGTGAAGCTGCCGGAGAACGTCGGCGACTTCCGGCTGATGGACCGCAAGGTCGTGAACGCGCTGCGCAGCCTGCCCGAGCGCCATCGCTTCATGAAGGGGCTGTTCGCATGGGTCGGCTACCGGACCGTGATCGTCGAGTACCAGCGCGACGCGCGCAGCGCCGGACATTCGAAGTTCTCCGGATGGAAGCTGTGGAATTTCGCGATCGAAGGGATCACGAGCTTCAGCACCGTGCCGCTGCGTAGCTGGACCTATATCGGCGTCGGCATCGCCGCGCTCGCGTTCCTGTACGGCGCGTTCATCGTGGGCCGCACGCTGCTGTTCGGCAATCCGGTGCACGGCTACGCGTCGCTGCTGTCGGTCGTGCTGTTCATCGGTGGCATCGAGCTCATCGGCATCGGCGTGGTCGGCGAATATATCGGGCGCATCTACGACGAATCGAAGCAGCGTCCCGTCTATCTGATCCGCCGCCGCTACCAGACGCAAGGCAAGGTGGTCGAGCTGCCGGTCGCGCGCGATACGCGCCGCGCGGCCGCACGCCGCCGCGTCCAGCCGGCCCGCATGCGGGTCGGCGCCCGCTGAATCGGTGCAGCCGGCGATGTTCGCACTGCTCTACGCCGAGCGCGTGCGGCTGGCGCGCTTCGGCCTGTCCGGGCTCTGCTCGACCGCGCTGCACGTGCTGATCGCGTCCGCGCTGTACGCGCTGTTCGATGCGACGCAAGTGATCGCGAACGCCGTCGCGTTCGTCGGCGCGACGGCGTTCTCGTATCTCGCGAATACGCTGTGGAGCTTCTCGTCGACGGTGCACTCGCGCAACCTGGTGCGCTATCTGACCGTTGCGCTGGCCGGCTTCGCCGAAACGATGGCGCTCGCGCGCGCCGCCGAACTGCTCGACGTACCGCGCGGCTGGGCCATCGTCGCGATCGCGCTGCTGATCCCGCCGACGATGTTCGTGCTGCACCGGGTGTGGACTTATCGGTGAATCCTTGGCACGCCGGCATCGCGACATGCGATTCCGGCGATGGCATACAAGCAATCGATACAAGGTCCGCCGGCGCGGCCGGCGGCATGGCGTCGTGGCATCGCCGAGCCATTCCACGCATCGCGACGAACGCATCCGCATCGGATTGCGTCGTCGGGGAGCAGGCCCGGTTCATCGCGAAGCCGGTCGCCGAATGCACATGGACGATGTCGAGCATCGCGTTCGGGACGGCCCGCGGTAGGGTCGAAGCATTCATCGATCCGTCACGGAACCATCGCACCCGAGACGAGCGATGCCTGCTAGCATGGCGCGTGGCCTGTCCGAATCGCGAGGCTACCGGCAACATGTCGCGCGGCGGTGCGGGTCGCGCCGTCGCCTCCGTGTCGGTCATGCCGCGGCACGTCGACGCGGACGCTTCCCGCGGCGCGCATCGTGCGCCGCCATCATTCGCCTTCCACCCGACGGCCGGCTTCGCCGCATGCTGTCGCGCGCGCCGCCGGCACGAGATCCGTCCATGCCCAGGAAAAAATCCAGCCTCTGGCTACGGCCTTTCGACCTGTTGACCGCCGCGACGCGCGCGCGGCCCAAAAGGAAGACCGCCAAGCCGGCGCCATCGGCGAAGCGCCCCGCCACCGCACGCACCACGCGTCCCGCCCGCGCACCGGCGCCCGCCGCCCGCACATCGCCGCGCCAGGCACCCGGCACGTGGCTGCGCTCGTTTCATTCCGCGCGCCCCGCCGCCGGCCAGCTCGTCAACCATCTTGCGTACGCGCTGTACCTGCCCGCCGCACCGGCGACGACCGACGGCCTGCCCGTCGTCGTCATGCTGCACGGCTGCAAGCAGACCGCCGAGTCGTTCGCCGCTGGCACCCGTATTTGCCGTGTCGCCGAGCGCGCCGGATTTGCCGTGCTGTTTCCCGAACAGGCGAAGACCGCCCACGCTCATCGCTGCTGGAACTGGCATGGCGATGCGTCGCAGTCGGAGGCCCCGGCGATCGCATCGCTCGTCGACGCGATCGTGCGGGAGCACGGGTTCGATCGCGACCGTGTCTATCTGGCCGGCATCTCGGCCGGCGCCGGGCTGGCCGCGCGTCTGGCGCTCGACTTTCCCGATCACTTCGCGGCCGTCGGCCTGCACTCCGGGCCGGCCATCGCGCCGCCGTTGTCGACGATGGCCGCGATGAGCCTGATGCGCCGCGGTCTGCGCGACGATCCGATACGCGTCGTCGATGCCTGCGTCGACGGGCGCGCTTATCCGGGCATGCCGGCACTCGTCGTGCACGGCGGGCTCGATACGGTCGTCGCCGAGCAGAATGCGCTGCAGCTGGGAGTCGCGTTCGCGCGGATCAATCGGCTCGTCGACGCACAGGGTGAGCTGCGCGTCGGCGAGCAACATACGTACGCGCACGACGATGCGGATTACACCGACTATCTGCGCGGCGGCACGCTGATCGTGCGGGTCTGCATCGTGCGCCGCCTGGCGCACGCGTGGAGCGGCGGCGATCCGCGCGAAGCATTCCACTCCGCGACCGGGCCGGACGCGACCGCGATGTACTGGAATTTCTTTCGAAGGCGGCGGCGCAAGCGGTAGCGGAGCGACGCGTCACCTGTCATTCACGCGCGTTGCCCGACTGCCGCCGCCGCGCCCGCGTGGCCCTGCGCGCGCCGGATCGGCAGTCGAACGCGGAACGTCGTGCCGCGCCCCGGCTCGCTCGTCACGTCGATTGTGCCGCGATGACGCTCGACGATCCCGTGCGACACCGACAACCCGAGCCCCGTTCCCTGCCCGACCGGCTTCGTCGTGAAGAAAGGATCGAAGATCCGCCGGACGATATCGGGCGTCATGCCGGTTCCGGTATCGCTGATCGCGATCGACACCTGCTCGCCGTCGCTCGACGTGCGGATCGTGATCACGCCGCGCGTCGGCATCGCGTGTGCCGCGTTGACGAGCAGGTTCATGAACACCTGGTTCAGCTGCGACGGAAGACATTCGACCAGCGGCAGGTCGCCGTACTCGCGCACGATGTCGGCCTTGTACTTGAGTTCGTTGTGGACGACGTTGAGCGTGCTCTCGAGGCCCGCGTGGATATCGGCCACGCTCCACTCGCCGCTGCCCGGCCGCGAGAAATCGCGCAAGTCCTGCACGATCCGGCGCACGCGCACCGCGCCGTCGATCGATTCGTCGATCAGCGTCACGATCTCGTCGCGCACGTAGTCGAGATCGGCCGCGCCGCGCAGCGCCGTCAGCGCGTCGCGCGCCGCGGGTTCGAGCTGCGGCAGCGCGGCTTCGTGCGCGGCGATCACGTCCAGCAGGCTGCGCACCCACGTCCTCAGCGTATTGAGGTTCGCGCTGATGAAGCCGATCGGATTGTTGATCTCGTGCGCGACGCCGGCCGCGAGCTGGCCGATCGACGCGAGCTTTTCCGATTGCAGCAGCTGCACGTGGGTTTCCTCGAGCGCGCGCAGCAGGCGCCGCTGTTCGTCCTTCTCCTGTTCGAGCCGACTCTGCGCCGCGCGGCGCTCGTCGATCTCGCTCGCCATGTTCTCGCGCGTGCGTTGCAGCATCGCCGTCGTCTGCTCGTAGCGCCGCAACGCCGTTTCGAGTTCGGCGGTACGCAATCGCACCAGCCGTTCGAGCGTGTCCGTCATGCCGCGCAGAAAGGTCGTGCGCGCATCGAAGCGGCAGACGAGCAGCGTGACGATCAGCGTCGCCGTCGTGAACAGCGCGATGGTCGTCGCGAGCCACGGCCCGTCGATGCCGTTCGCGGCACCGCAGCGCGCGTCCGGCGCGAAATGCGCGGCCGCCATCGCCGTGTAGTGCATGCCCGTGATCGCGATGCCCATGATCAGCGCGGCGCCGATGCGTTGCGCGGTCGCATGGCGCGCCTGTTGCGCGCGCAACGTCTGCGCCATCCAGAGCGCGGCGGTCGATGCGATCACGGCCACGCCGATCGATGCCGCGAACAGCGCGGGTTCGTAGCGAATGCCCGGCGCCATGCGCATCGCGGCCATGCCCGTGTAATGCATCCCGACGATCCCGGCGCCCATCAGCGCGCCGCCCGCGAGCAGGTGCCGGCGGCTCAGCCGCGCACGCGTGACGACGTTCAGCGCGAAATACGACACGAGCACCGCGATCGCGAGCGACGCGCCGGTATCCGGCAGCGCATAACCGAGCGGAATCGGCAGCGACAGCGCCAGCATCCCGACGAAGTGCATCGACCAGATCCCGGTGCCCATTGCCGCCGCGCCGCCGGCCAGCCATGCGCGCTTGAGCCGCGGGTCGTCGAGCAGCGAGATGAACGCCGCCAGGTCGAGCGCCGTATAGGAGGCCAGCGTCGCGATGACGAGCGACAGCAGGACCAGCAGCAGATTATAGGTGCCATGCATGATCGGCGTCCCGGTCGAAATGAACGCGGTGCTGCGGCGGTGCGGCTCCGTGCAGCGTCACGCGGGCGGCGCGGCGGCGCTCGCCTGCGTCGACGCGGCCGCGCCGGTCTGCACGAGAATGTCGAACGACGTGCCCTCGCGTGCTTCGAAGCGCCGCACGAGCTCGATCTGGTGCGCCGACATCACGCTGCCCTTCGTCATCAGCAGCACGCCGCGATGCGTGCGCAGATCGTCGGCGAGCTGCATCCCTTCGCGCAGCTGTTCGGACCGGATCTCGGCGACGGACGCGGCGATGCGCAGGCTCGCCGGATCCCGCACCAGCTCGATGAAGCGCGCGACGAGCAGCGGGTCGTAACGCACGCCGGCCTGCGAATGCAGCACGTCGATCGCCTGGTCGACCGAATGCGGCGACCCGATCTCGCCGTTTCGCAACCCCTCGAAATCGCGCGCGATCGCGATGATCCGCGAGCCGAGCGGGATCGCGTCGCCCGCCAGCCCGTCGGGCGTGCCGCGGCCGTTGAAGCGCTCGTACTGGTGCAGCACGATCGACGCGACCTTGTGCAGCTGCGCGACCGGCGTGAGCACCATCTGCGCGCGCAGCGGATGCTGCTGGAACAGGCTGTGTTCGTCGGTCGTCATCTTGACGAGCGGCTTGTGCAGCAGCTCGTCGGGCAGCGACAGCTTGCCGATGCCGTGCAGCAGTCCCGCGTAATACACGTCCTGCGCGTGCAGGCTGCTCATCCCGGCCGACAGCGCGAGACGGCGCGCGATCTCACCCACGCGCATCGCATGGCCGCTCGCCGATCCGCAGCGCATTTCGATCATGCTCGCGCACACCTGGACCATCGCGGTGAAACTGCTTTTCAGGTCGTGCTGTGCGGCTTCAAGAAACAGCACCGTTTGGCCGAGTTCCTCGGTGCGCGCGCGCACCTGCGTTTCGAGTTCCGTATTGAAGCGGCGCAGCACTTCGTTCTGCGCTTCGGTCAGTGCTGCCAGTCGCGCTGCTTCGCCGCGCAGGCGCCGCTGCTCGAGCGCCTGCTCGAGAGTCATCAGCAGGTCGTGATCGTCCCACGGCTTGTTCAGGTAGCGATACACGCCGCCTTCGTTGACGGCCGCCACGATCGATGCGATGTCGGAATAACCGGTCAGCAGGATGCGCATCGTGTCCGGATACAGCGCGCGGGCGCGGGCGAGAAACGCCGCGCCGCTCATGGTCGGCATGCGCATGTCGGACACGATCAGGTCGACTTCGGTCGACGCAAGGATCTCGAGCGCGGCTTCGCCGCTTTCGGCGGTCAGGACCTCGTAGTGCGCGGGCCGCAGCACGCGCCGCAGCGCGGACAGCACGCTCGGCTCGTCATCGACCAGCAGGATCGACGGGGCGGCGGCGGGGGTGTCGGATGCGGCGTCGGCGATCGACTCGGGTGGTGTAACGTTCGTTCCGTTTGTCGCGGATGTCGTCATGGCAGGCCTCGGATTGTTTATCTTCACCACCTCTGTGACATCGGCGCGTGCCGCGTATTCCGTATTGGGGAAAACGCTGATTCGTATGAACCGAAGCGGCATGCGACGCACGACCGGCAGCGCGCGAGCCGGTCATCCGGAGCGCGTGATGCCGACTTCCGGTATCGTTGCGGGACGCGTCGATCGCGGCGCCCCGTCGCATCGCGATCCGTTCGCCTCATTCACCCCACAGGAGCATTCATGATTCTGGAAATGGCATCGCTCGAAATCGATCCGTCGCAGGCCGAGCCATTCGAGGCGGCAGTTCGCCAGGCCCTCCCGCTGTTCGCCCGCGCGCGCGGCTGCGGCGGCGCCGAGCTGCATCGCGTGATCGAGCGCAGCGGCGGCTACCTGCTCGTCGTCAAGTGGGACAGCGTCGACGACCACATGGTGCATTTCCGGCAGTCGGACGACTTCCAGGCGTGGCGGCAGCTGGCGGGCCCGTTCTTCAAGAGCCCGCCGCAAGTCGTGCATACGGAAGTTGCGGTGAAGTAAGCGCGGTGAAGCAACCGCCGCAACGAGCCAACCGATCCATCGCGGATGACGCTGCGTTGGCGCCCTGACCGTCCGCCGCGCCAGCGCACCCGCCTTCCCAACGAGCCCTTTCATGACCGTCGACCCTTCCGTCCTCTCCGCGTTCACGCCGACCGGCAAGCTGCGCGCGTCGATCAATCTCGGCAACCCGATCCTCGCGAACCGCGACCCGGCGACGGGCGAGCCGTTCGGCGTGTCGATCGACCTCGCGCGCGCGTTCGCCGAGCGGCTGTCGGCCGAGCTCGAACTCGTCGTGTTCGATACGGCCGCCAAGTCGGTGCAGGCGCTGACCGACGAGCGCGCCGATTTCGGCTTCTTCGCGGTCGATCCGCTGCGCGGCGAAACGGTCGCGTTCACCGAGCCCTATGTGCTGATCGAAGGCTTCTATCTCGTGCGCGACGCTTCGCCGATTCGCGGCAACGCAGACGTCGACCAGCCGCACAACCGCGTGGCGGTCGGCAAGGGCAGCGCGTACGATCTGTTCCTCACGCGTGAGCTGAAGGCCGCGCAGATCGTGCGTGCGCCGACGTCGCAGGCCGTCGTGCCGACCTTCGTCGAGCAGCAGCTCGAAGTCGCGGCCGGCGTGAAGCAGCAGCTCGAGGCCGATGCCGCGAAGACGCCGGGCCTGCGCCTGCTCGGCGAGCGTTTCATGGTGATCCGCCAGGCGATGGGCGTGCCGAAGAGCCGCGGCGAAGCGGCCGCGACGGTGCTCGGCGCATTCGTCGAGGCAATGAAGGCGTCGGGCTTCGTCGCGGAGTCACTGCGGCGGCATGGCATCGTCGGGGCGTCGGTCGCACCGCTGGCCTGATTCGCACACCCGTCAAGTGTTTCCGACGACGCCGTCGTGCCAGATCGGCGCGGGCCGTCGACAACCCGGCGCCACCTGGCGTTCGACACTTCGCTCGCGTGGCTGAACGTCGTCATCGGCGGAATTCGGCGCGGCACGGTGTTTTGCGAACGACTGCCGGTGCGCACGTTCATGATGCGGCGCGATGTCCCGCTGCTGTTGCGCCGGCGGGCGATCGAGGTGCTGCCGTCGCGGGGTGCGCGGGCGACGGGGACGCCGCGGCGCCCGGCCCGGCAGGCGGCTGCGGCGCGGAAGCGGAAGCAGGCGCCGGATTCGGCGGCGACGAGGCGGGTTGGCTCGTGCGGGCACTCCCTGCCGAGCCTGACGCCGCTGATCCAGAAGCTGCTGGTCCTGAGCCCGCTGATCCCGACGCCGCCGCCCCCGAACCTGCCGACCCCGAACCCACTGCCCCTGAACCCGCCGCTCCCGAGCCCGCCGCTCCCGAACCCGCCGCTCCCGAACCCACCGCTCCCGAACCCGCTGCCCCCGAACCCGCCCCGCCCGAACCCACCGGACCAACAGCCGGCGGCGCACGCAGCCCACCGTCCAGCGCGGTCCTACGAGCGGCCATGTCGGCCTGTTCGGCACTACGCTGGGCGGCGCGATCGGCGGACAGGCGCGCCGCTTCTGCATCCGGATTGATCGTGTTGACGCGGATGCGTTCGACGTCGCCCACACCCGCCAGCCGGTTCAACGGCACGTAATCCGTACGAAACACCAGTTCGACGCCGCTGCTCAGGTTGAGATCGGCGTGCGAACTCTCGGTTGTCTGGGTCCGGTCGGTCGACACGTAGCCGATCGTGCTCTGCACATTGGCCTCCGCACCCCAGGGCCCGAAGCGCGCGCCCCCGCTCACGCCCACCGTGTTGCGCGTGTCGAACTGCGAACCGCGGTCGTTGGCGGCGACGCTGCTCGCGTCGATATGGAAATTCATCGCGGCGTTGAGCCGCCCGCTCTCGATGACGATGCGCTGCAAACCCATCTGCACCATCGTCGCGAGCAACTGCTGGCGGTTGCGGGCCAGCACCTGCTGGGCGAGCGGCACCAGGCGCTCGGGATCGGCGGCCGTCACCGCGTCGGCCGGCCCCAATCCCAGCGCGGTGCGCAGCGCCGCTTCCGCCGGCGGGGTCGCGCCCGCGCGCAACGCCAGCCGGGTCGACGCATCGCGCTCGGCCTGCAGTTCCTGCTGGCGCTGGCGGCGCTCGTCCGGCGGCAGGCCCGCCAGTTCGTCGGCGTCGTCGGCGGCCTCGTCGTCGCCGGTGACCTCGTAGGCGGTGGGGAAATGCTCGGCCAGCCACTGCCGCGCGCCGGCGATGCCGACGTTGCTGTCCGCGAAGCCTTCGGTGGTCTGCGCGACATTGCGGATCAGGTCGACGAACGCGGTCAACTGCTGCTGGTTCGAATCGTTCATCGCCTTGAAGACGCCCGTGATCAGCTCGGTCACGAAGCGCGGGAACGACACCGCGTTGAGCACGGCCCGGGTGGTGCCGGCCATCCGGTCGATGGCGGTGCCCGAATACGCCGAGCCCGCGTCCTGCGCGACGGCCAGCGCGGTGCCGGGACGCGCCGCGAGCTCGTCATGATCGACCGCGAGCGAGCCGATCCGTGCCAGTCCGGACGCGAGATCGCGGCGCATGGCCGGATCGAGTGCGCCGAAGCCCTGCTGCGCAGACAGCAGTTCGCGGACACGGTGGCGAACGTCGGGCCGCGGCACCGGCGAACGCGCAAGGTGGGCGGTTGCCGTCATCTCGGCGGCTCCGCCGCGCATCGCGCGTTCCGCGTCCCGCAACACATGAAGCGCGGCCGGACGGGCGACGGCACGTCCGCCGCCGTCGGCACCCGGGTTCTGCCGCCCGTCTCGCGACGGCCTGAGCGACGCGGTTCCATGTCAGCTTCCGAGCGCCGCCCACGGGTTCGACGGCGCGGCCGGGCGCGCGGCCGACGGCACGGCGCGGCCGTCGTCCGGGACGGAAGACACCTGGCCGTCGGGTTTCTCGCCGAGGCTGAGCGTCGCCTCGAGCCAGTCGGCGGCGGAGGCGATCACCGGATTGTCGGTGCGCAGCAGCGGCGACGCGCCGTCCAGCGCATCCGCGACGTCCGCCAGCCATGCGATCACGGTCATCCCGGCTTTGCCGCGCCGGACATAGGCGGCAGGCTGGCGCGGCGACTGCCGCGAAAGCCGGCCGATGCCGGCCACCACGCCCCAGATGTCGCGCGCGGCGAAGCCGTGACGCAGGTCGGCATGGCCGAGGATCGCGAACGCGTCCCTGAGCATGCCGACGATCTCGCCGGCCATGAATGCGGTCACGCCGGTACAGGCGGCGCCGAGATTCTGCGCGAGCGCGCGCGCGGCGTTGCGGACTCGCGCCTGGCGCCCGGGATCCCCGCCCGGGTCGGCACCGGGCGTCTCGTCGAGCTTGTAGAGCGCCTCGCAAAGCACGAGCATGCATTCCTCGAACTGGACGTTGCGCTCGGCATCCGCGGCCGCCGGGCCGTACGCGGTGCCGAACAACCGTGCATAGAACGCCGCGCGCTCGCCGGCCGCGAGCTTCTCGGCGCGGTGACGCCACCAGTTGGCGACCAGCGGCTCCGCGCCGCCGAGATCGACGCCGACGGCGCCGCTCGCCGACAGGCCGGCGAGCGCCTCGACCGCAGGGATCACGCCCGCGGGCTCGAGGTCGGCCGCCAGATAGAGCGACGCGAGCGCCCGCAGCTGCGCCTTGTCGACGCGCGCGGCAACGGGATCGGGAATCGCGATGTCGCCGAGCTCGTCGAGCGCGAACGCGAGGCCGTGCGCGGTCGCGCGCTCGACGAGCCGCTCCCCCGACCGGATGGCCGCCGCGAGCCCGGCATCCGCCGGCGGGACGATGAGCATGCGCGCCATGATTCAGTGCTGCCCGGCCGGCACGCCGGCGGCAGGGGCCGGCTTGTTGGGGTTGTACGGCGTCGAGTTGCCCTGGATCACCGACATCATCTCGGGCGTCGCCATCTTGTCGAGCGGCAGGTAGTCGCTCTTGAAGTTGACGCGGACCTCGCCCGACAGCTTCGCCTTCACCTCGGCCTTCGATTCGCTCGTGTCGTCGAGCGCCGACCCGACGGTGGCCACGTGTTCCTGCTGCCCCTCGAACGCGGCGTCGGCCGAATACGGCGTGTACCAGCTGCCGTAATGGGCGTTGAGCGATTCCTTGTATTTCTGGCTCTCGCGGTCGTGCATCGACGCGGTGTAGGTGCGTTTCGCCGTGTCGCTGGCGCGCATGTCGAACACCACCTTGGCGTTGATCGACCCGTCGGTGACGACGATGCGGTTGATGCCGAGCATGACCATCGACGACAGCAGCTGCTGGCGCTGCTTCGCCATCTGCAGCCGCGCCGCGGTGACGAGGCGCAGTTCCGACTTGTCGTCGGACAGGTCGGTCACGGGCGGATCGAGGTTGTAGTTCCGGCTGATCTCGGCCAGCCGCTGCTGCGCGTTGTCGCCCTGCGCCACCAGCCGCGTCGGGGCCGCCGCCGCGGCCGCGCCGGCGCTGTCCGCGTCGAACGCGTCGGCGCCGTCCTGCGCCTGCACCGACAGCACGTCGGGGAACGAATCGGCGAGATAGTCGCGGCCGGCGCCCTCGCTGATGTTGTCGCTCATGAACTGGGCGGTGGTCTTGGCGACATTGGCGATCAGCTCGCCATACGCGCGCATCTGCTCGATCGAGCTTTCGACGATCGCCTGGAACACGTTCTTGATCAGGCCTCCTACGAATTTCGGGAAATCGACCTTCTGCACCATCTGGCCGAACTGCTCGACGCCCTGCTTCACCGCGCCGGCCTGGAAGTCCTTGCCGGCGAAGCCGGGATCCTGCGCGAGCTGGCGCTTGGTCGCGGTGACGGGATCGTCGGCCAGCGCCGCGGCGGCCGGCGCCGGACCCGGCTGCGCGAGCGGGTGCGCGAGGCCGGTGGGCGGCAGTTCGCCGTTCGCCTCGCGCTCGGCAATCTCGGCATGCACGCCGTTCGGGTCGGCCAGGTAGGCGAGCACCCGCACCGTATCGGCGGCGATGCGGCGGCGCTCGTCGTCGGGCAGGTCGAGGAATGACGGAATCGCGGTCAGCAGGCGGCGCACCTCGGGCCGCGTCGCGTCGAACGCGGCGGCGCTCGTGGGCGGCCGCACCGGGTGGAGCGCGTCGGGGGGAGCGGGCAGGCGCATGGCTCAGTTTCCCCTGGCCGCAGCCGGTGCCGGCGCGGCGGCCGGCGCCGCCGCCGGGGCCGAAGCCGCCGCGGGGGCGGACGCGGCCGGCGGCGTTTTCGGACTCGGCAGCACGTTCGGATCGGCGGGCGTCGCGTTGCCGGTGATGGTGGCGATCATCTGCGGCGTCGCCATCTTGTCGAGCGGCAGGTAGTCGCTCTTGAAATTGACGTCGACCGCGCCGGACAGCTGGATCTTCGTCTGCATCGCCGCGTTGCTGGTTTCCGACGCGGCCGTCGACGCGGTGATGATCGGCTTGTTCTCGTATTCGTAGTCGCCCTTCGCGTAGTAGTCGGCGCTGTACTGGCGACCATTGTCCTTGTCGTTGCTGGAGTCGTACTTGCCGCCGCGATCGTAGGTGCCCTTGCCGGCGTAGGTCGACTGGACGTTGCCGTCCTTGTCGCGGGCGAGGTCGACCGCGGTGGCGCTGCGCTGCTTCGAAAGCGTGTCCTGCGCGCGCACGTCGTAGATGATCTTCGCGGAGATCTTGCCGTCGGTGACGACGATGCGGTTGATGCCCATCAGCACGATCGACGCCAGCATCTGCTGGCGCTGCTTGGCGAGCTGCATCTTGAAACGGTTGACGATCGCCAGCTCGGAGGCCTCGTCCGACAGGTCGAAGGTATCGCCGTCGCCCATCTGCAGGCGCGCGCGCACGGTCTTCGACGCTTCGTCCGGGTCGACCCCGTCGCGCACCTGCACGCGCGGGCTCGGCGTGTCGCCGCTGTCGTCCATGCCGATCTCGAACAGGTCGGGAAACTGGCCGACCATATGATCGCGCGCCTGGTTCTCCGTCACATGTTCGTCGGCGAACTGGCCGAGCGATTTCGCCACCTGCGCGATCATTTCCTGATACGCCTTCATCTGCTCGATCGAGCTGTGCGTGATCGACTGGAACACGCCGCTGATCAGGCTCGCGACGAAGGTCGGGAACTTGACCTGGTTCAGCAGCTCGCCCGCGACCGCCGCGCCCTCGTGCGCGGCCGCCGCGGTGAATTTGGACTTGCCGATGCTGTCGACGGCCTGGTTGTGCGTCGAGAAATCCGCCTCGTGCGCGGAATGATCCGTGTTGTCGTCGAGCGCGCGCGCCGGCGCGGTGCCCACCCCGCCCGGAATCTCGTGGCCGGCGAACCCTTCTGGCCGCGCGAGGTAATCGGCGATCAACGCGGTGTTGCGCGCGATGTCGCGGCGATCGGCGTCGGGCATCGCGTTGAACGCCTGCGACCGGGTCAACATCTGCGCGACGCCGTGGCGCACTTCGTCGGCAGGCACCGGCGGCGTGTGACGCGGAGCGGCCGCCGCGGCGCGCGGCGGCGGCGGCGCGATCGGCGTGGAACGGGCAGCTTGCGGGAACATGGCGACCTCGCGGGAAACGCGTGACGAAGCGATTCGGATTCAGTTGGCCTGGGCGGGCGCGTCCACAGGCAGTTCGAACTCGATGGGGCGCAGGTAGAGACTCACGCGTGCCGGGCAGGCCGCGTCCGTGCGCAGGCTGATGATCGAGAAGCGGCCCGGCCAGTGCGCGTCCTCCGGCGTGAACGCGCCCATCCAGCGCTCGAGCGCCTGCAATCCGCGCGGACGCTCGGCGAGCCCCATCGTCAGCAGGCTGAGGAACGCGGGCGGCACGTCGGGGATCGCCGACAGCAGCACGTAGAGCTCGAAATCCGGCCCGTCCGGGCCGAGCCCGAACGCCAGCAGCGCGCCGTGCGGCGGCAGGTCGAAGCGCCCGCCGAGCACCAGCCCCAGGAGCTGCATGATGCCGGGCAGCCGATGGCCGATGCCGAGCGCATCCATGACCGGCTGCAGATCGGCGAGCCGCAGCGCCCGGGTGCACGCGAACGTGAGCCGCTGGCCGCCGAGATCGCGCTGGGCCGCCATCGTGGTGAAGAGCGGCTTGAGCCCCGGCACCATCTGCAGCGCGGCCTGGACGATGCCGGCCAGGTCGCGGGGCAGGTTCTCGATCGTGCCGGCGTCGCCGGGCAGCTCGTAGTACACCTTGGACGCATAGAGCCCGTCGCGGTCGTAGCTGGAGCCGAAGAACGCGCCGTAGTCGAGGTTGCCGCCCGGCCGCGCGAAGCCCCGGAACGGCTCGCTCGCCTGGTCGAACCAGTGCAGCGCCTCGCGGCCGATGAAGTCGCGGATCAGCTTGCGCATTTCGCGGGTCGACTCGTCGCGCCGGTCGATCGCCGACGCCTCCGGCGGCAACGGCTCGATCGTGAAGCGCAGCTTGCCCGGCTGGCTTTCCGAGAAGCTGGGCTCGAACGGCACCGCCATCGGCATCAGCGCGTTGTCGCGGAACCGCAGATCGTCGGCGCCGTCGCCGAAGGTGCGCAGGAACAGGTCGCGCGACGGCGCGAATGGATCGGCGGTGCCAAGGCTTCGCGCGGCGCTTTTCAGGCGGCGTTCGACCCGGGCGACGACCGGTTCGCGGATTGAGGTCAGGGGCATGGCTCGGCTCCGGCAGGGTTCGAAAATGGCGCGGCACACGCGACGCCGCTTCAGTGCGGACGGTTCGAGTAGTAGCTCGCGCCGTTGTGCGTGCCGACACCGTAGCCCGCCTTCACCGGCACGCCCGCGCCGAGGCCGATGCCGGCGCCGATGTCGCCGACGCCATCCAGCATCTCGCGCGCCATCGCCGGGATCGGCACCGGCTTCGAGGTCATCTGCGGCGCCTCGCGCGGCTGCGAGAACTGCTCGATCTGCGTATCGGTGGTCGCGGTATCGGCCAGCCACAGCTCGCACGCATTGACCAGGTCGTAGTCGGTGGGGTCGACGGTCGACTTGTGGTTCGACGAGACGTCCGGATTGGCGATCTGGTCGATGCTGAGCAGCGGGCCGGTCGCCTTGTTGACGCGATCGACGTTGTTGGCCAGCCACGCGGTGATGATCGTGCCGCAGGTCGCGAGCGTGCGATAGCGCGAGCTGGTGCGCGCGCCGCCCAGGTCGTAGGTCGCGACCTGGTCGATCACCTGCCACATGTCCTTCGCGCCGTAGCAGCCGCGGATCTCGGGGTCCTGCAGCAGGTCGATCATGAACTTGACCTGCGACTGGATCTCGCGCGCCGCGTAATGCGCCATGCCGTAGCCGTGCAGCGACAGGTTGCCGGCGAGATCGCGGGCGGCCTTGCGCACCTGCTGGTGGTTGATCGGGTTCGGCACGCTCGCGCGCAGCAGCGAGTCGACCTCGGTCTGTCGCACGAACGACGACACCGACGACACGAAGCGGATCCACAGGTCGTTGAACTCGCGATTGCCGGCCGTGTTCGGATCGCCGCCCGGCACGCCGAGCGTGATGGCCGCGAAGTTCTTGCGCTCCTGCTCGGAGATGCGGTTCGGCGTTTCGCGCCAGTAGCGATAGAGCAGCTTGCCGGCATTGCCCGGGCCGATCGGCAGCGTGCCGTGCTGGAACTGCTCGACGATGCGGTCGACCACCTGGAACACCTTGAGTTCGTCGAACATCGCGGCGACGATCATCGGGCCCATCACGCGCACGTTGTCGGCGACGATGTTCGCGTCTTCCAGATCCTCGAGGTTCGGCAGGTCGATGCCGAGATCGGCGATCGCGTCCTCGCCGCCGATGTTCTGGACGGTGTTCAGCTCCTCGTTGATGCGGCGGCGCAATTGCGGCTCGTCGGCCTGGATCTTGCGGGCCTGCAGGCCGCGCATCACGCGCGCGAATTCGGTGGTGACCACGCCCGGCTGCTCGCCGCCGCGGCCGTCGGGATCGCCCTCGATGCACAGCAGCGCCAGCACCCGCTGCGCGAGCCCACCGTACGAATTGGCCTCGCCCACCGCCGCGAAGAACTGGCGGGTAAAGGCGTTCATCAGCACGTTGTCGCCGTCCGGCACGGTCTTGCCGCCGTCGACCTTCACGGGCGGCGGCGTGGCCCCGTCCACCGCGAGGATGCCCAGCACCAGCGCGACGAGCGTGATCGACACGGCCTCCGGGTCCGAGCCGTTCGCGCCATTGGCGCCATTGGCACCATTGGCGCCGCTCACGTCGCCCGCGTCGAACACGAGCTGGCCGTTGACCTCGGACAGCAACGGCGGATTCACCAGCGACTTGCTGGCGAGCAGTTCGCGGGTGGCGACGAACAGCGGATCGCACACCTGCGGCACGCCGTCGGACGGCTTCGTGTCGTAGACGACCGCGAGGATGGCCTTGCACAGCGCGAGCTGCTCCCGCTCGGCGGCGACCGGCGGCCGCTTCAGCGACTCGAGCCGGTTGACGATATCGACCAGCCCGTCGCGTGCCCGGGTCTCGAGGTCGACGAGGTCGAGGAAGCGGACTTGATTGTTGACATGAAACATTTAACTTCTCCTTGAAATCCGGTCGGTTCGGGGGAGTGAGCGGGATCCCGTGCGCCAGTCAGCCGTCGTCGGCACGGCCGTCCTTGCCCGTGCAACCGTCGTCGCCCGCCGCTTCGTACGCGTCGATGCGGCCGGACAGCGCCTGCAGCGCCGCCGCCGCGTCGAGAATGCCGGCGCCGCAGCCGTCGGCCGCGCCGGGCGCGAACGGGCGCGCGGTGGCGACGACCAGCTCGCGTACCGTCGCGCCGTCGAGCGGATAGGCGCGGCGCTGCGCGTACGCGACGAGCAGCGCCGCGGCGCCCGCGACGAACGGCGCGGCGAAACTGGTGCCGGTCGCGAGCTGATAGGCCTCGATCGCGCTCGTCAGCACCCGTTCGCCCGGGGCGCACAGCGCGACGTGCGGGCCGCGCGTCGAGAACGGGGTCGGCCGGCCGTCGTCGCCGACGGCGCCGACCGCGATCACCTGCGGATAGGCGGCGGGCCAGTAGCGGGTCACGGCGCCGTTGTTGCCGCTCGCGGCCACGAGGATGCAGCCGCGCGCGGCGGCATACGCGACCGTGTCGGCATGCGGTTTCGGGCGGTTGGCGGCGATCGTCGCGTCGTCGGTGCCGAAGCTCATGTTTATCACCTTCGCGCCGAGGTCGACCGCGAGCTTGAGCGCGCGATCGAGGTCGGCGATCGCGCCGAGCCCGATCGCATGCGCCTTGCCCGGCAGGCGGGCGGCCGCCAGCGCGCGCATCGGCAGGATGCGGCAGTCGCCGCCGAGCCCGCGCGGCATCGCCACGCCTTCGGCGGCGATGATGCCCGCGCAGCCCATGCCGTGACCGACGAAGCGGTCCTCGGGAAAATCGCCGCGATGGCCGTGACCGCTCAGCAGCTGCACGCCGGGCGACAAGTCGCCGGGCTCGAGCCGCACCGTATCGGCGCCCGCGCGGAAGGCATGCGCGAATTCGGGATGCTGGCGCGCGATGCCGCTATCGATCAGACCGACCGTGACGCCGCTGTCGCCCGGCTCGATCGCGTGCGCGTCGGCCATGCGCACCAGCGCGCGCGCATCCTGAGTAACCCGCGCGGCCGGCGGCACCGGCGCGAGGCGGCCGGGCGCGTCCATCGGGACCGTCGCCACGTAGTTGGGCGTCACGCTTTCCACGGTCGCGAGCTGGGCGAGCGAGTCGCACAGCGCACCGATCGGCGTGCCCGCCGGCACGCGCAGCAGCAGCGTGCGGGCCATGCCGGTCGTCTGTTCGATCGCGTCGTAGCCGAGGTGCGCGTGCCCGGGCACCCAGCGCCCGGCCGCCGCGCTGAACGGGCGCACCGCGAGAAAGCGGCCGGCGAACGCAACCACGATGCGGTCGACCGGGCCGCCGTCGATGCATTGCGCGGCGGCCAGCGCGCCGCGCGTCACGTCGCGGATCGACGGCACGTGCTCGGGCGCTTCGCCGAGCGCCAGCTTGACGAGCAGGCTGGTCGGCAGGCTGAACTGACGCTCGCCGGGCGATGCCCACGGCGTGCCGAGTGCATGGATCGTCATGGCCGCGCCTCCTCCTGGCCGGGCACGGCAGCCAGGGTCATGGGCCTGGCCGCGGGCGCCGGCGGCGGCGCGAATGCGCTCAGGTCGAACGCCAGCGCGGCGGCGTGGCGGCTCGTCGGCGAGACGGCGAGTTCGCCGGCCCACTGGTCGCGGCCGGGCGCGAGCAGCAGCTCGTCGTCCGCCGATTGCAGCACCGCGACCGGGCGATTGCCGATCCGCACCAGCGGCGCGTGCGTGCCGTTGACGAGATTGCGCCCGATCACGCGCAGCAGCGGCGCCGCATCGGGCTGCGCGTCGGTAGCGGGCGCCACCGGTTCGATCCGCTCGACGCTCGGCGCAGACGCCCGGTCGAGCGCCCGGCGCAGCCGGTCCACGGACAGGTTGGTGACGCGGCCGATCGCATGCACCATGTCGCGCTGCTCGGCCTGCCGAAATTGCCGGACCGTGCGCACGCCGGCCCATTCCAGCCGCTTGCGGTCCTCGGCCGAGAGCTCGTCGCCCAGCGCGTCGAGCGGCTGGTCCTTGCTGTCCTCGGACAGCGCGATCGCGTTCTCCTCGATCGCCGGCCGCGTGATGGTCGTGAAGACGAGATGGAACGTGCTGCTGTCGGTGTCGCCCGGGCCGGCGGGACGAATCCACACCTCGCTTTCGACGAATTCGACATGGGCGCGCAGATCGAGGTTGACGTCCTTGATCGCGAAGGTCAGCGGCAGGTTGAGGTTGCGCGCCTTGATCGCCATCGCCGCCTGCGCGTTGTCGAGCTGGCTCTGCACGGCCTGGATGAAATCCTCGAGGCGCAGGCTGGCGTTGCTGTTCATCGCACCGCTCCGTCGATCGGCACGGCTTCGAGGACGATCGCGAGCCGCGCCGGCTCCGCATCGAAGGCCGTGCGGGTCAGGAACTGCGGCAGGTCGCCGACCAGCTCGATGCCGTCGGCGCCCCATGCAATGCGCAGGTCGAGCGGCAGTTCCATCGCCATCGAGCGCACCCGCAGCCCTTGCGCCGCGCCCGCGGCCAGCTGTCCGGCGACGTCGGCGAACGCGCCCAGCGTCTCGCCCAGCGGCCGCGGCGCGATCATGTGGGTTCTCCTCGTGCGGATGCGGGTGCGGGTGCCGCCGGCGCCGATGAAGCCGATGAAGCCGATGAAGCCGACGGGGCGGCGGACGCGGCCGGCAGCGCAGGCGCGGCGGCGGGCGCCTGCGTCGCGGCGGGAACGGGCGCCGCCACCGGCGCCGCGGGCTGGGCGGCCGTCGCCGCCGGCGGCGCGATCCGCGCCGCCGGCCGGCTGTGCCGCTCCAGCAGATTGCGCGACGCCTCGTCGACGAAACGGTCGAGCGGCAGCGTCTCCGATGCGAAATTGATGCTCACCTTCCCGGTCAGCGTCGCCTTGAGATCGGTGTCGGTTTGCGCATTGACCGCGACGGTCGAGACCGTGGTGACGACATCGCCCGACGTTCCCCGTCCGCCCCAGGTCGTCTGCCCCGACGACGGGTCGTTCGACGTCGCATACTGCACGGCGGCGCGGTCGCGCGCCTTGGCCTGGAAATTGAGGCTCGCCGCGATCGTCCCGTCCTTGACCACGACGCGCTGCATGCCCAGCAGCACCATCGTCGACAGCGTCGACAACCGATGCTGCGCGACGCGCTCGCGGGCGCGGGGCAGCACCACCGATTCGAGCGTCTGGGTATCGAACGCGCTGTCGGCCGCACCGAAATCGGCGAGCCACGCGGGCGCGGGAGCCGCGTCGTCGTCGCCGGGCCGGGCCACCGGCGCGAGGCGGTAATCGCCGCCGTCCTGCGTCAGCGTCACGTCGTGCGGATACTGCTCGACCAGCCACGCGCGCGCCTGCCCGTCGGTCACGTTCTCCTGCGTGAACTGGTCCAGCGGCTTGGCCACCGCGCCGACCAGGTCGGCGAAACTCTCGACCTGCTTGATCGAGCTGTCGACGATCGCGTCGTAGGTGCCATGCACGAGGCTCGCGACGAAGGTCGGAAAGTCGATCGCATCGGCCAGCGCCGCCGCACGCCGGCCGATGGCGTCCGTCGCCTTCTCCTTGGCGGGCGCCGACCCGCCCGGGGCCGCGGGCGCCGCGCCGCCGGCCGGCATTGCTTGCGGCAATGCGCCGTCCTGCCTGCCCGGGTCGCCCGATCCGGACCCGTCGACGATCTCGCGGCCGAACGCGTCGCGAGCAAGGGCCACCGCGGGCGTGATCGCGCCGCGGGGTGGCGGAGGGGGAATGTGGCGGGCCATCGCGCGTGTCCCTCGGGGTCAGGCGGGTTGCAGTTCGCGCGGCGCCGGCTGCGTGCCGCTTGCCGGAAGCGGCGGCGCGCCGTCGACGCCGTGCACGGTCTGGAAGCGGCCGTCGCCGTTCAGCGTCACCTCCGTCACGCCAACCTGGTCCTCCTCGCCGGCATGCCGGAACGTGGTGGTGATGCGCAGCTTGACGCTCGCCCGTTCGGGGGTGCCGGAACCGCGGCCGATATCCGCGCGCACGAACGCGCTCCAGCCGTCGAGCATCTGGCCGTGGTCCGCGGCAATCGTCACGTCGCCGACCGCGCCGCCCTGCCACGCCCAGTCGATCGACACCGGCGCCGACGTGCGGCCGCTCGGCCCGTCGATGTACGGCCAGTCATCGAGGGTGATGCGCTGGCCGGCCATGCGCGGCTGCCCCGCGCCGCCCGCCAGCGCGTTGGCCGGCTGGACCAGCCCGGCGAGCTGCGCGAGATCGTAGCTGCGCCCGTCGCGGCTCTCGGTGCGCCGGGTCAGGCTCACGCCGAAGCCGAACTCGCCGCCCGCGGCCGGCGGCTCGACGCCGAGCGCGTAGCCCGCGCCCGCCGCGCTGCCGCGATTGATCGTGTGACCGAACGTGCCGCCCGAATGCATCAGCTGGATCACGCCGATGCCGGCCGCTGCCTCGTATTCCGACACGAAATCCTCGTAGGTCATGATGTAGCGGCTGCCGGTCGAGTGGGTCGGCGGCACGGTCCGCGCGCCGGGATGGCCCGGCGTGCCGACCACGCGGTCCAGCGGATCGGTGATCCGCACGAAATACGCGTCGCCGCTGCGATACATGCCCGTCACCACCACCGCATGGAAGAAGTTGACCGGCGCGCGCACGACTTCGGCGACCCAGATCGGTCCGTTCGCCTCCAGCAGCCGCCGAAAGCCTTCGGGCGCGAAGCACGCATTGGGTTCGACCGTGAGCGTCGACACCCCGGCGAACCCCGCCACCTCGGCCGGCGCCAGGCCATCGCGCATCTGGCGCTCGAGGCTGATGCAGCGCGCGAGCAGCGTCGGGTCGACGCTCTGGTTGTCGCGCCAGCCGATCACCATCGACGCGGCCGTCGCCCAGCAGCCCATGTCGGTGGGCTGCGGGGTCAGTTGCACCTCGTCCCAGTTCACCGACCAGTCGTCGGCGCCCAGCGTGCGCGCGGCGCCCGCGGCGACCGACAGCGCCTGGCTCGTGCCGAAGAAGCCGCGGCTCGGGATCGGCGCCTTCAGATGGCCGACATACGCGAGCGTTCCGGGGGCCATCGTGCCGGTCGACAGGCTGGCGAGATCGCCCGGCGGCACCCAGTGCGGCGGCACGCTGACGATCGGCCTGCCCGCGTCCTGGAAGGATTGGGCGACCAGTTGCGAGCAGAAGAAGTTGTCGGTGTCGGCGCCTTCGCCGAGCTCGATGCGGCCGACGAAGCGGCGGCAGCGCTCCGCCGCGTCGCCCGACAGCAGGTCGCACGCGTGGCGGTCGATCAGGTAGCTGCCGCAGCGGACCAGCCCGACGTAGTTGAAACCGCGATCGAGGTAGCGCGCGGCGGCATCGGCAACCTGCTGCCGCTGCGTATCGGTCAGGCCCGGCACCCGGAACGCGACCGCGAGGCGCGCGTCGGCCAGCGCGTCCGCGAGCGGGCGCAACTGGACCCCGCCGGGAATCGCCTCGATCACCTGCCCGCCCTGGCCGACATAGAGCATCGCGTGGCTGACCTCCGCACCCGAGCCGGCACGAATGACGCCGGAGCCGGGATTGCCGGTGGTGCTGAGAATGATGTCGCCGATCTCCAGCGCGTCGGTGCCGATCGACAGGCCGCCGACGCCGGGATCGAGCGGAATGTCGTCGCCGAGGCCGCGCGCGGCGAGGCCCAGCGCCTGGCCGGCCGACTGCGGCTGGCAGGTGCGACTGGTGACCAGCCGCATGAAGTAGTCCCAGTCCCAGTTGCCGTCGGGGCATGCGGTATGGCCGGTCGAGGTGTCGGCCTCGCGATGGCCCATGATCGTCGTGCGGTTGATCGGCAGCTGATACTTGTCGCACAGCGACGCGACCAGCGCCGCCGAGGTTTCGTACTGGAGTTGGGTCGGCGCCAGCGCATCGAAATGCTGGACGGTGCCGTTGCGACGCGGGTAGTCGGCGCCGCCGCGCTTCACCGCGATGTGTTCGATGCCGATGCTGCGCTGGTTCGAGCCCTTGCAGTGCCACGCCGTGTCGGCCTCGGAGACGAACTGGACGACTTCGCCCTCCTGCCCGACCAGGTAATGCGAACTCACCTTCGACGACGCATTGGTGAAGGTATTCACCACCTGCTGGACGGTCGGTACGTCGGCGATGTGGATGATGATGCGGTCGATCGTCTTGCTGCCGCGCCCCTCGTCGAAATTCGGGCTGGCCGCGGTACGCGTGACGAGACTGTTCTCGCGCGCGCCTAGCGCCAGCGCACTGGCCGTCGCGGACGGCTCGGCGGCCGCATCGTCGTCGCTGTACGGCGGCGTATCGATGCCGTAGGCCTCCGGGTCGGCGCTCAGGCCGCGCGACCACGCGAGCGACGACGACGACGAGGTGGCGATCGTGCCCGCCGCGGCGCGCGAGACGCCGACGAACACGCTCACCGGGCTGCCGACGCTGACGCCGGCCGACAGCGTGACGCCGACGAATTCGCCGCGGGCGTTGAACAGCGCCGAGATGCCGCCGGCCGGGGCTTCGCCGACCATCACGCCGACCGTCGTGCCGGTGCCGGCGAAATCGTCGATATGGCCGCGCAGCAGGCTGATCTGGCCGGTGAGGCTCGCCGACACGATGTAGCCGAAGTCGAGCTCGCCCGACACGAAGACGCCGATGTCGTCGCCATTGGCGTCGAAGATGAGGCCGACCGCGCCCGCGCCCCCGGATTCCAGCCCGGCGCCCGCGCCCGCGCCGATCGAGACCGACAGGCCATTGCGCATCGCGACCGGCAGCAGCAGCATCAGCGACGCGGTGGCCGGATTCGCGCTCAGTATCGCGCGCAGCGCGGCCCGCTCGACGGTCGAGAGCTTGCGCGGCCGCGGCCAGGTGAAGCCGCGGCGTTCGCCCGCGAGGCGGAACCCGGCATCGTCGCTCATCCCCTGCGACACGGGTGCCGGTGCGATGGCGGGTGCTGATGCGATGGTTGGTGCCGGTGCGACGGCGGGTGCCGATGCGACGGCGGATGCCGGGCGCGCGCCCGGGGTCGACGCCGGGGCCGGCGCGGCGGGCGTCGTGGCGCCCGGCGTTGCGGCATTGAGCGGCGGAAGCGGACCGAAGCCGTCGTCGTAATGGACGTCGTGGTGCGGCGCAGCGGCCTCGACGGCCGGCTGCGGCGTGGCGGTGGCGGCGCCCGGTGCGGCCGGCGCCGGCACGGCGGTCGCGCCCGGCCGCGTGGCGTCGCCCGCCCAGTTCAACAGCGGACTCCGGACGGCGGCAGCGCCGCGCGTCGGGAACACGCGGACCCGGCGCAATCCCCGGTCGCTGAGCCCCGACAGCGACACGTACGGACTGTCGGCATTCGGCAGGACATCGACCGTCCACGCATCGGCAGCGGGCGACGCCGCGGTGGCGAGGCCGAACCACAGCCGGCTCGCGCCCGCGAAGCGCGCCAGCACGGCAGGCGGCACCATGAACACCGCTTCGCCGCGCGGGATCGCCAGCAGGCCGTCCTCGCGGCTGGTATAGAACGTCGACGACGTGCGCCCGTCCTTGCGCGTAAACAGCGCGGGATCGGTGGCGATCACCAGTTCCGCGACGCACGGCGCGTGGCCGACGCGAATCGTGAAGCCCAGCATCGGGAAACGGTCGGTCAGGACCATGCGGTTGGGATGGAGTTGCGCTGCCATGTCGTGTCCTCAGCTCTGGTTTTGATCGGGCTCGTCGTGACGGCCGCCGAGCATCGGCTTGCTGCGCGCATCGATCGCGCGCCGTTCGAATTCCTGCGGGGAAAGCATCTCCAGATCCGGTTCCGGGTCGCCGATGTCGGGGATTTCGTGATGCGTCGCTTCGAACTGGGCGATCGCGCGCGCCAGCAGTTGGGCGAGCAGCTTCGCGTGCACCGGGCTGATCGCGACGCGGCTCATCAACTGGACGTTGCCGGACTGCGGCTCGACCTGCCCGGCATCGATCAGGAACTCGAACGCGTTGTGCCCGACCTCGAAATAGTTCGCATAACTGGCGAGCAGCGGCCGTGGCTGGCCGGCCGGCTGGGCCGGCTCCGGCGGGGCGTCCTGGCTTGGCTCGATGACGTGCACGACGGCCTCCTTGCATGGCGACGGGCGGTCTGTCCGTTCTGCTTCGCAAGGAGCGGGCCAACGCGGGTGCGCCGGCGCAAGCGCATGATTTGCCGTGGAATTTCCCGGCCGGAGTGGGATTCGGGAACGCTGCCGGGCTGTACCATGTGACAGCCCGGCTGTCACACCGATGCAGTGTTGCCGGCGTCCAGGTTGTACTTGGCCAGCTTGCGGTAGAGCGTCATGCGCGACCAGTTCATCTGGCGCGCGGCTTCCATCTTGTTCCAGTTGGTCTGGCGCAGTACCGAGACGAGCCGCTCGCGCTCATGCTCGCCGGCCGAAAAGTCCTGCAGGAACAGCCGGCGAAACGCCGGCGGCAGGTCGCCCAGCCCGAACGGGCGCCCTTCCGGCGCATCGATGAACAGTGCCTCGACCAGGTTGCGCAACTCACGCACGTTGCCCGGCCACCGGTAATGCCGCATGCACTCGAGCAGGGCGGGATCGGGCCGCCCCACCCGCATCGCCCGCTGCAGGTTGTGTTCGGCGACGAAGTGATCGACGATCGGCGCGATGTCCTCCGGCCGTTCGCGCAGCGGCGGTATCTCGATCCGCGCGACGTTCAGGCGATAGAACAGGTCGGCACGGAAACGGCGTTCCTCGACCAGGTCCTCCAGGCGTTCGTTGCTCGCCGCCACGATCCGGACGTCGACCGGGCGCCGGCGCTGCGAGCCGACCGGCATCACCGTGCGGTCCTCGAGCAGGCGCAGCAGCTTCGCCTGGACGGCGAGCGGCATCTCGCTGACTTCATCGAGGAACAGCGTGCCGCCGTCGGCCTCGACGAAGCGGCCGGGAAACGCGTGCTGGGCGCTGGTGAACGCGCCGCGCTCGTGGCCGAACATCTCGGACTCGAACAGGCTGTCGGGCACGGCGGCGCAGTTGACGGCGATGAACGGCTTGTCGGTCCGGGTGCTGAGGCGATGGACGGCGCTGGCGACGCGCTCCTTGCCGGTGCCGGTTTCGCCGGTCACGAGCACCGTCGTATCGGTGCGCGCGACCTTCGCCAGATAGCGGCGCAGGTCGGTCATCGCCGGGCTCGAGCCGTGCAGCCCGAGTGACGTCGCGTGAATGCCTCCGGTCGTGCTCATGCGCGCGCCGCCCGGCTAGCGAACCGTTGACGGATGATGCGCAGCCCCGATGTTCATCGCCACTTCCCCCCCGCTGGATGTTGAGGAACAAGACAACCATCCTCGATGGCGATTGTTGGCACGCGTTTAATTAGTACTGTGATGCGTGTTGAATGGAGAGCCGCGTGTCACGGCGCCGGCCGATAACCAGTGTAGTTTCAATATGGAGATTCGTACAACCTGAGGACGGCCGATGTTTGCGCGCGACCGCCCGGCCGTCGGTGCGCGGGCGGATCGAGCGACCCGGGCATGCCCGGGCGCAATGGCGAATGTGTCATGTCACGCACCTTCATCGAATCGTCCGCAATCAGCATCACGAACAAATGGCCGGGCGCGGCATTGGAGAATGCGTATCGTTCACGCGGCACGCGCAGGGACTTCGCGAGCGGCGGTCGAGGCGGTCGCGCGCGGGGGGCGTGCGCGGCGATGGGCCGTCCGCGCACCGGCTCGCGGGCTGAGCCCGCGCGTCACGCGCGTCACGCGCATCCCGCGCATCACGCTCATCACGCGCATCACGCCCGTCACGCCCGTCCCGCCCGTCACGACGGCGCGGATTCGCCCTCGCGCAGCGTGATACCCGTCCACGCGCCGCTTGCGGCCAGTTCGCCGATCAGCTCGACGATCGTCTGCCGCACGGCGAGCGCGGCGGAATTGACGGGAGACGTGTTCGACCAGCACAGGCTCGCGGGCCGGCGGATCTCCGGCTCGACGATCCGGCGCATCTTCGGCCGGCTGGACGGCTCGCGCGACGCCAGCGCGGACGCCGGCAGGATCGTGCACGCGAGGCCCGACTGCGCGAGCGAGATCATGGTCGGCAGCGAGTCGATATCCGCGATGATGTTGAGCGGCACCTCCTCGCGCGCGAACGTGCGTTCGAGCAGCAGGCGCAGCCCGTTCTGCACGCCCGGCGCGACGAGCGGCACGCCGGCGAGCGACGCGAGCGGGCAGGTTCGCGCGCGCGACGGCACCGCGCCGCCCGGCTCGCCGAGCAGATACAGCACCTCGTCGAACAGCGGCATCGCGGTGATGCCGGTCGTGTTGGATTCGCGGAACAGGATCGCGAGGTCGAGCCGCCCGTTCGCCAGCAGCTCGTTGATGAAGCCGCTCATGCTCTCGAGGTACTGCAGCCGGATGCCCGGATAACGCGCTCTCACGCGCTCGAACAGCGGCACCGCGAGGATCGACGTCATCGTGGTCGGGAAACCCACCGCGACCGTGCCCGACTCGCTGCCCGCGCCTTCCCGCACTTCCTGGCGCAGCTGCTCCATCTGCCGGAGCACGAGCCGCGCGTGGCGGTACAGCGCCTGCCCGGCCGCGGTCGGCTTCACGCCCTGCGGGCTGCGTACCAGCAGCGTGACGCCGACGTCGCCCTCGAGCTTCGCGATCTGCTGGCTCAGCGACGGCTGCGCGACGAACAGCTTTTCGGCCGCCTTCCCGAGGCTCCCGTATTCCACGATGCTGACGAAGTAACGGAGCTGGCGGATGTCCATGGCGGTTCGGTCGATGCGAAAGCCATAGGATACCCCTATGACCGGCACATCCAAACGGTATTTCCGCCGCGCCTGCGCTTCACCTAAAGTCACTTCATGCCAAGTCAGAACAGCCGGCCCGCCCGGCGATGGAGGTGACAGTGAACGCTCCCCGGTCGCATGCCAGCGACGATGTCCAACAGGTCGCGACCGACCTGATCAGCGCCGAACGTGCGATCGCCTTCGCGGCCACGCTCGACCATCCGGTCGTTCCCGCCGTGGGCGACGCGTTGCTGCCCGCTTGGCACTGGCTGTATTTCTGGTCGATCGCGCAGCAGGCCGAGCTCGGCCCGGACGGCCATCCGCGCAAGGGCGGCTTCCTGCCGGATCTCGGGCTGCCGCGGCGCATGTGGGCCGGCGGCCGGCTGACGTTCGAACGCCCGCTGACGATCGGCGCGATCGCGACGCGCGCGTCGCGCATCCTGTCCGTCGAACGCAAGGAAGGCCGCACCGGCACGCTCGGCTTCGTGACCGTCGAGCACGTGATCGAATCCGCGGGTGAAGTCGCGATCCGCGAGGAACACGACATCGTCTATCGCGGCGCGGCCGCGCCCGGCGCCGCCACGCCCCCGCCGAAGGCCGCGCCCGACGCCGCGCAATGGCAGCGCGACATCACGCCGGACGAAGTCATGCTGTTCCGCTATTCCGCGCTGACCTTCAACGGCCATCGCATTCACTACGACCGCACCTACGTGCGCGACGTCGAAGGCTATCCGGACCTCGTCGTGCACGGCCCGCTGATCTCGACGCTGCTGCTCGACCTCGTGACGCGCTCGCTGCCCGGCGCGACGATCGTCGAATACGCGTATCGCGCGGTACGGCCGACCTTCCTCGGCAACACCTTCAGCGTGTGCGGCCGCCTCGCCGACGACGGCAAGACCATCGAGCTCTGGGCAAAAGATCACGACGGCTGGCTGACCATGTCCGCAACCGCGACCCTCGCCTGACTCATTTCGAGCATTCCCCGATACGAAACATGAATCCGACCGACGCGTACCAAGACATTCGCGAAGCCGTTCGCGACCTGTGCGGCGAATTTTCCGCCGAGTATTTCCGCAAGATCGACGAGGAACGCGGCTATCCCGAAGCGTTCGTCGACGCGCTGACGAAAGCCGGCTGGCTCGCCGCGCTGATTCCGCAGGAATACGGCGGCTCGGGCCTCGGCCTGACCGAGGCGTCGGTGATCATGGAGGAAATCAACCGTGCAGGCGGCAACTCCGGCGCGTGTCACGGCCAGATGTACAACATGGGCACGCTGCTGCGCCACGGCTCGGCCGAGCAGAAACAACGCTATCTGCCGAGGATCGCGAGCGGCGAGCTGCGCCTGCAGTCGATGGGCGTGACCGAACCGACCACCGGCACCGACACGACCAAAATCAAGACGACGGCGGTACGCAAAGGCGATCGCTACGTGATCAACGGCCAGAAGGTGTGGATCTCGCGCGTGCAGCACTCCGACCTGATGATCCTGCTCGCGCGCACCACGCCGCTGTCGGACGTGCAGAAGAAGTCCGAAGGGATGTCGATCTTCATCGTCGACCTGCATCACGCGATCGGCAACGGGATGACGGTGCGCCCGATCCCGAACATGGTGAACCACGAGACCAACGAGCTGTTCTTCGACAACCTCGAGATTCCCGCGGAGAACCTGATCGGCGAGGAAGGCCGGGGCTTCAGGTACATCCTCGACGGGCTGAATGCCGAGCGCACGCTGATCGCGGCCGAATGCATCGGCGACGGCTACTGGTTCGTCGACAAGGTCTCGCAGTACGTGAAGGATCGTGTCGTGTTCGGCCGGCCGATCGGCCAGAACCAGGGCGTGCAGTTTCCGATCGCCCGCTCGTTCGTCAACGTCGAGGCCGCGAGCCTGATGCGCTTCGAGGCCGCGCGCCGGTTCGACGCGCACGAGCCGTGCGGCGCGCAGGCGAACATGGCGAAGCTGCTCGCGGCCGATGCGTCGTGGGAAGCCGCGAACGCGTGCCTGCAGTTCCATGGCGGCTTCGGCTTCGCGTGCGAATACGACGTCGAACGCAAGTTCCGTGAAACGCGCCTGTACCAGGTCGCGCCGATCTCGACGAACCTGATCCTGTCGTACGTCGCCGAGCACATCCTCGGCCTGCCGCGTTCGTTCTGACGGGAGTGACGAGCATGCGCCCACTGGAAGGCATCAAGGTCGTCACGTTCGAGCATGCGATCGCCGCGCCGTTCTGCACGCGCCAGCTCGCCGATCTCGGCGCGCGCGTGATCAAGGTCGAACGGCCGGGCGTCGGCGATTTCGCGCGCGGCTACGACGAACGCGTGGCGGGGCTCGCGTCGCACTTCGTGTGGACCAACCGCTCGAAGGAAAGCCTCACGCTCGACGTCAAGCAGCCCGCGGCGCTCGACGTCGTGCACAAGCTGCTCGCGGATGCCGACGTGTTCGTGCAGAACCTCGCACCCGGCGCGACCCAGCGCCTGGGGCTCGATTACGATGCGCTGCGCGAGCGCTATCCGCGGCTGATCGTCTGCGACATTTCCGGCTACGGGCTCGACGGTCCGTTCCGCGACAAGAAGGCGTACGACCTGCTGATTCAAAGTGAATCCGGATTCCTGAGCATTACCGGATCGAACGGCGAGCCGGCCAAGGCCGGCTGCTCGATCGCCGATATCGCCGCCGGCATGTATGCGTATACGAACATCCTCGCCGCGCTGATCGAGCGCGGGCGCACCGGGCGCGGCCGGCACATCGACGTGTCGATGCTCGAAAGCATGGTCGAGTGGATGAGCTATCCGCTCTACTACGCGATCGACGGCCAGTCGCCGCCGCGGCAGGCCGGCGCGTCGCACGCGACGATCTTTCCGTACGGCCCGTTCAGGGCCGGCGACGGCAACACCGTGATGCTGGGCCTGCAGAATGAGCGCGAATGGAAGCGCTTTTGCGAGACCGTGATCGGCATGCCCGAGCTGGCGGCCGACGAGCGCTTCGGGTCGAACAGCCACCGCGTCGCGAATCGCGACGCACTCGCGGCCATCATCGTCGATGCGTTCTCGACGCTGACGTCTGCCGACGTGATCGACCGGCTCGAGCAGGCCGGCATCGCGAACGCGCGGATGAACGACATGCACGGCGTCTGGACGCATGCGCAACTCGCCGCGCGGCATCGCTGGACGCGGGTCGACACGCCCGCCGGCGAGATTCCTGCCCTGCTGCCGCCCGGCGTCGCGCCGGGCGACGATCCGCGCATGGACCCGGTGCCGGCGCTCGGCCAGCATACCGATGCCGTGCTGCGCGAGCTCGGCTATGCCGACGAACAGATTCACACGTTGCACGCATCCGGTGCCGTCTGACCGGGCCTTGCCGCGCTGATCGAAGCGCGCCCCTCACCCATGTTTCGAAGCGTCTCCGCGTCCGGTCACGGACGCGAGAGCGCCACATGACTGGAGACATCATGGCGAACACCGTCAATGCCGCCGGCCGGCTCGACCGGCTGCCGATTTCAAGGTTTCACTGGAAGATACTCGGCCTGATCGCCGGCGGCGCGTTCCTCGACGCGTTCGATATCTATCTCGCCAACGGCTCGGTCGCGGCGATGGTCAAGGAGGGATTCACCGACCTGCGGCATGGCGCGATGTTCGTGTCGTCGACGTTCGTCGGGATGATGATCGGGGCGTTCGTCGCGGGTTACGTCGGCGATCGGCTCGGGCGGCGCTATTCGTATCAGCTCAATCTGGCCGTGTTCGGGCTGGCTTCGATCGCCGCGTGTTTCGCGCCCGATATCGCGTGGCTGATCGTGTTGCGTTTCATCATGGGGATCGGGCTGGGCGCCGAACTGGTCGTCGCGGCCGGGACGCTCGCCGAGTTCGTGCCGCCCGAGACGCGCGGCAAGTGGGTGTCGCTGCTCGCGATCATCACCAACAGCGGGCTCTTCGCGGCGCTCGCCGCGGGGTACTGGATCATTCCTTATCTCGGCTGGCGGTACATGTTCGCGCTGGCTGGCGCCGGCGCGCTGGTCGTCTGGTTCATGCGCAAACGGATGCCGGAGTCGCCGCGCTGGCTCGAATCGGTCGGGCGGCTCGACGAGGCCGAGGCGACGCTTGCCGCGATCGAGCAGGAGGTCGGCCGGCAGGTCGGCACGCTGCCGCCCGTGCGACGCACCGTCGACCTGCATGTCGGCAAGGTGCCGCTCGGCGTGCTGTTTTCGAAGGGGATGCGTGGCCGGACGATCGTCGCGGCGTTGACCGCGATCGGTGTGAACGTCGGGCTCTACGGCTTCATTGCGTGGCTGCCGACGTTCTTCGTCACGGAAGGGTTGTCCGTCGTCAAGTCGCTCGGGTTCGTGTTCCTGATGTCGATCGGCTCGCCGGTCGGCGGGTTGATCGGCTATCTGATCGCGGATCGGATCGGGCGGGCCAAGGGCATCGTGATCGCGTCGATTCTCAGCATCGCGCTCGGCTGGCTGTATGTGTCGCTACGCGATACCACCGCGATCATCGTGGTCGGCTTCTGTCTCGTCAGCGCGATCTACACGATCACGACGCTCGGGCTGTTCGGCTACATTCCCGAACTGTTCCCGACCGAAGTGCGGCTGCGCGGCACCGGTGTCGCGGGAATGTGCGGACGGATGTCGTCGATCGGCACGCCTGCGCTGGCGCTCGCGCTTTACCAGGCGTTCGGCGTATCGGGCGTGATCGCGATGGTCAGCGCGACGCTCGGAGTGCTGTGTGTCGCGATCGGGCTGCTGCGCGTCGAAACCGGACGGCAGGCGCTGGAGGAGGTCGCGCCGGGGATGCAGGACGCGGAAGACGCCGCGGTCCACTCCGGCGTCAGGCAAGCCTGATTGCCGGCGGGCCGGCCGCGGCGAACGCTTGCCGCGCGCAGACGGGCAGCCAGTCGGCAGGATGGTCGATATGGCGCAAAAACGTGTCGAGACCGGTTCCGGAGAGCGATACGCTCGCATCGTTCTCCAGCGGATGAAACAGAAAACGCTCCTCGCCGCGCAGTTCGACATCGATGATCAGACGCACACGTCCGGTTTCGTCATTGACGAGCGCGAGCGGGCTCAAGGACCCCGGACGAATACCCAGCAACTCGAAGAGCTTGTCCGCGGACGCAAACGACAGACGCTTGCTGCCGAGCGCCGCGGCGAGTTCAGCAAGATCGAGCGACTTCGCGGCCGTCGTGACGACGAGGAAATAGTGGCCCTTCCGGTCCTGCAGCAGCAGGTTCTTGCAGCGGGCGCCCGCCACGGACAGCGTCAGCATGTCGGACTCGGACATATTGCGTACCGGGTCGTGTCTCTCGCACGAGAACGGAATACCGATTTCTTCAAGAAGCCTCAGAACTTCGTCTTTTCCCAGCATGGTGTCGTTCATGTTCGTTCATAAGAGGGCCGACCCTGCGCCCATTTCAGCGTCGCCCCTCTTTCATTCAGTGTCAGGCATCGAAGACCGGGTACGACGCCGTTCGGATCGCAGCGATCGTGTCATCCTTCGAGAGCAGTCCCGATTCATCCAGAATCGTCACCAGCGAGCGGCCTTCAGCCACGGATTGGCGCGCGAGCTTGCTCACGCGAGCATAGCCAATCTTCGGCACGAGCGCGGTGGCGACAGCCATGGATTCCAGCACATGCTGCTCGTTGCGCGCGACGTCGGCTTCCATTCCGCGCACGCACTTCTCGCCGAAGCGTCGAATCCCGTTGGTGAGCAAGGCGATGCTGTCGAACACGCGCGAAGCCACCACCGGCTCGAAATGATTGATCTCCAGTTCGCCGTACTGAACCGCCTGCGCGACCGCGACATCGTTGCCGACAACCGCAAAGCTCAACTGGATCATCGCCATCGGCAAGACCGGATTCACCTTGCCCGGCATGATCGACGAACCCGCCTGCGCTTCCGGCAGTTTCAATTCTCCGAGCCCGCCGGCCGGACCCGATGACAACACGGTCAGATCGGATGCGATCTTCGCAAGCGACGCCGCGCAGGTACGCAATTCCGCCGAGACGCGCGAGAACACGTCCATGTTCTGCATCGCGTCGAACGGATTGACCGGCGCTTCATAAGCGACGCCGGTGATGCTGCAAAGATGCGCGTACGCCGCCGCGCGATAACCCGCCGGCGCGCCGAAGCCGGTTCCGATTGCCGTGCCGCCGAGCGGCAGCGTGCGCAGCTTGTCACGCACCACGGCAAGCTCGTCGGCCAGGCGAGCCGTCAATGAAGCGTAGCCTCCGAAGAGCTGGCCGAGCCGCATCGGCTGGGCATCCTGCAGACAGGTGCGGCCCAGGTGCAGGATATCGGCAAATTCGCTCGCCTTGTCGTTGAACAGGCCTGCGAGTTTCGTGACTTCCCCGATGAGCGAACCGAGCATCGCGTATGTGGCGATCTTCAATGCGGCGGGATACGCATCGTTGGTCGATTGCGAGCGGTTGACGTGATCATTCGGGTGGATGACCTCGTAGTTTCCGGCCGCGTGGCCGAGGATTTGCTGAGCCCGGTTCGCAATGACTTCGTTGAAGTTCATGTTGGTCGACGTGCCGCCCGAGCCTTCCATCAGATCGACCACGAGCGAAGCATCGAGCTTCCCTTCGATCACTTCCCTGCACGCCGCGACGATCGCATCGCACTGCTCGCCGGTGATGACTTCGTTATCGCGATTAGCCAATGCCGCCGCCCACTTGACCTGTGCAAACGCGTCGCGAAACGCCGGATAGTGGGCGATGTTCAACGGCGACACCGTGAGGTTATCGACCCCTCGAACCGTGTTCACGCCATACAGTTTGCCGCCGGGAATGGCGACTTCGCCGACGTAGTCGCGTTCGATGCGAGCGTCGCTTTGAGCAGGCTTATTCATGGAGATTCCTTCCGCCAACGGTAATGAGTTTTTCGATGTCCCCGCCGAGCGCGGCCAGCCTCGGCAGAAACGATGTTTCGATGACTTCGCGTGCCGTATCGCAGGCATCGTCGAAGAAAGCGTTGTATTCGTCCCGGCGCGCCACGAGGTATAACGAGCGCTCCAGGCCCAGTTGTTCGACCACGTGAACAGCAACGTTGCCCGCATGCGTCACGCCCTGAAGCAGGCACATCGGCGATGTAATGGCCCAGCCGATGCCTTCCGCCACCATCGAGGTCAAGGCATCGGCGTTGTCGAGTTCGAGCCGCGCGGGCGCGCGAATCTCGATACGCCGAAGATATCTCTCGATCTGCAGGCCCACCTGAGACGTCCGGTTGAATCGCACGATGGGCATGCTGTCGCTCAGTGTGCGCAGGTCGTCGAGCGTCTTCACGGCGATGCCGAGGCCTTTCGGCGTGATCACGAAATAGCGCTCGGAGAACAGCCGGTATCGCACGACATCGTTGGCATCGATCAGCGGATCGCTCGTGACGATCAGATCCAGATCCCGGCGCAGCAGCGCCTCGCCTTGTTGAGGGCTCAGGCCCGTGCGGATCGACAACTGCGACACCTTGCCGATCAACTTCTTCGTGAAGACCGAGCCGCAAGTAGATGCGAACGAATCGACCAGCCCGATGCGCAAGTCGGGTTTGATCCCGCGCCCCGCTTCGACGACTTGCGCCTTGAGATTCGCGATTTCCTCGCTCAGTACCGCACCGCGATTTCTGAGCGCGATGCCGAAGGGCGTCAGCGCCATCGGCCGCGTGGTCCGATTCACCAGCACGACACCCAGTTCGTCTTCCAGTTGCCGGATGATCTGGGATACGCCCGATTGCGATATGCCCATCCGCGCTGCCGCGGCGGACATGCTTCCCTCTTCCGCGACGGCGACGAAGACCTGCACCGCGTGCATGTCAATGGGTTTGTGAGACGGCATGTCGAGTCCTCATGTGGGCGTCCTGTAGCGGCCGTCATCGACGACACGCCGAAGGTCAAGGACGCGTCGTGCGTCCATTCGATGCGGATATCGCGAGCGTCGCATCATGGTGTCCCGCGGCATGGGCAAGATCTTCCGGCGCGCCGTCGGACTTCACGTCGGCAAGATGCTCGCTGCCGGTTTCAGGCGCCATGAAGTGGCAGAACACGCCGCCGAAGACCAGTACCGCGACGCACACGCTCAATGCCGCATGAATGCCGGCCTGCTGCACGGCGATCGGCAGCAGGAAGGTGCTGATGGCCGAACCGAATCGGCTTGAAGCAACCGCAAGGCCTACGCCCGACGCGCGAAGATGTGTTGGAAAGAGTTCGGGCGGATAGACGAACTCGAGGTTCGCGGCGGCCGAAAGAATGCACGCGAAGAGACCGAAGACGAGCATCGTTCCGATGGGACCGAAGTTCGCATAAGTCAGCACCGCGAGGCCTAACGCCGCAAGATAGAAGGTTCCGATCAGGAACGTGCGACGCGAAATCCGGTCGATCAACAGCAGGCCTATCACGGCGCCCGCGAGGAGCAGAATGTTGTAGACGAGGCCGCCCACGAACTTGTCCTTGACGTGCAGCGCCTCGAGCACCTTTGGCGCAAACGTGCCCAACGCAAAGTAAGGAATGACCTGGCAGGTGTAGAACACGCATCCGACCAGCGTGTTCTTGCGCCAGCGCGGCGAGAACAGTTGCGACCAGGCTCTCGTCGTTTGCTGTGGCACGGCCGCCTTCGTCATCGCAAGCGTGACTTCCGGGCCGAATCTGCGACGGACAATGGCAAGGGCTTCGTCTCCCCGTCCGCGTTTCATGAGCCACATCGGCGATTCGGGCACGAGCAGGCGGAACGGGAGAATCAGCAACGCGGGAACGCCGCTCGCCGCCAGCATGATTCGCCACGCATCGGGGCCTGTATCGCGCATCGCGAAGCCTGCGAGGTAGGCGCCGACATAACCCGCCGCCCAGGCGGCTGCGAGCACGCTGAGCAGCCGGCCACGGTATCGGCGTGGCGAATATTCGGTCACGAGCGATTTGCTCACGACGTAGTCGGCGCCGAGGATGAGTCCGAGCACGAGACGCAACACCAGCAATTGCGCGGGCGACGTCACGAAATACTGGGCGGCCGAGACGAGCGCGAAAAGCAGCATGTCCCATGCGAATATCGTTCGGCGACCATACCTGTCAGCGATCGGGCCGGCGAACATGCTGCCGAAGAAAAGCCCTGCGAGCGATGCCGCGCCGAGCAGTCCCATCCAAAGCGCATCGAGGTGCATCGGACCGGCTGCCATGCTCACCGCGATGCCGATGATGCCAAGCACGAAGCCATCGCTGAATTGGCCGCCCGTCCCGCTGAACGCCACGCCCACATGGAATGGGCGAAGCGGCAAGTCTTCCAGTAGTACCTGTTTGCTCACGTCTGTCTCCTGTCTCTGGTATGGCGCCCATGCCGATGCGCGTTGAAAACCAGTGTAGAGCGACGACTTCAGGAAAACAGCAGGTCACATGACAGTATTACGAACTCTGATACTGCTTTCTATCAGGGCTGAAACCGAGGCTTTTGGGCGCGCGCGAAAAGCAAAGGCCGGACGGCTGTTGCCGTCCGGCCAGCAAAGCCGCGTCGTGCGTTCGGGCGCCGCCTAGAACCGCTGAAACATCTGTTGAATCTGCTCGGGGTTATGCGTCACCGTAAGCGCGAGCATCAAGAGGATGCGGGCTTTCTGCGGATTGAGGTTGTCGCCGAGCAGACCGATATACGCCGGATCATCAGGGATGTAACCGCTTCCGGTCCTCGATGACCGGACGACGATCACACCCTTGTCGACGGCTTTCTTGATGGACGGAAGCGCAAGCAAGGATTCGCTGCCGGCGCCGACGCCCGCGACGACGATCCCGCGGGCGCCGTGCGCGACCGCTGCGTCGTACAGGTAACCGCCATCATTCTGGTGCCCGTAGACAATATCGACCTCGGGAAGTGAATCCAGCTTCGCTATGTCGAACGGTGTCTGCGTGGTCTGCAGTTTGGTCACGGCGGTTTCGAAATGCGGTACGTTGTCGATCAGCGTGCCCAGATGGCCGTCGTCGGGACTTTTGAATGTATCGAGCGTGTTCGCATTGGTCTTCGTCGTATATCGGGCGGAGCCGATGCGATCGTTGAGCACGACCATGACGCCTCGTCCGCGCGCCGCCGGCGACGCCGCGACCGTCACCGCTTGAAGGATGTTGCCGGGGCCGTCGGCGCTGAGCGCGGTCGACGGGCGCATCGAACCGGTAATCACGACGGGCTTGTCGCTTTTCACGACGAGGTTGAGGAAATAGGCGGTTTCCTCGAGCGTGTCCGTGCCGTGCGTGATGACGACACCTGCGATGTCGGGCTGTCCAAGAAGCTGGTTCACGCGCTTCGCGAGCTTGAGCAAGACTTCGTTGGTGATGTTCTCGCTCCCGACATTCGACACCTGCTCTCCGAAAACCTGCGCCACTTTTCCGAGCGAAGGTACGGATTTCAGCAGCGCATCCGCCGTGAGCACACCGGACTTGTAGCCCGTGCTTTGCGTCTCGCTGAGACCGGTGCCGGCGATGGTGCCACCCGTGGCCAGCACGGCAACATGCGGAAGCGGCACGGGGGCGGGCGCTGCAGTTTGCGCATGGCCGATTGCAGGTGCAGTGAAGATCCAGGTCATCAGCAGAAGCTTGCAGACAATCTTTCCATACTGGCTCGATCGAGCGCGTTCGTCTCTCACATCGGACTCCGAATGAACGATAAAAGATTTCCGTCACGTCAAGCGATGCGTGGTCCTTAACCGACTTGCGCAATGACGCGGCCGGGGAAAGTCGGCTCCTCGCCGACATCGAATGCCTTGGCTTTCGACGATGAAAAGTGTAGAGAACCGCACGCTCGGACAAATTATCCGGCAGCGACAATTATTGAATCTGATACTGCATTGGAGATTTTTTGAAGGCCGTCCTACCTGCGATTTCGTTTGGCATGGAGGTTAAAGCTCGACGTTGCCGGTGGTTCCATCCGGTACGTACCCGCCTACCGCGCGGCCGGAGCTGACATAAAATAGAACGTATTCCTGACTGAAAAAAGGGGGCCGACATGAGGCGCCTCTATTTCCTCGTACCCGACACGCAGATGGCGAAGGCGATCGTGGATGACTTGCTGCGCGCTCGCATCATCTGGCGCCATATCCATGTCCTCGCGGATCACAGTGTCACGCTCGAAGAGTTACCCGAAGCGTCCTTGCTGCAAAGCAGCGATGTCGTGCACGCGCTCGAGCGCGGCGTCGCGCTCGGCGGCGCAACGGGCGCGCTCATCGGCCTCGTCGCGCTCGTCTACCCGCCTGCCGAGCTCGTGATCGCGGGCGGCGCCGTCGTCGCATTGACGGTGGCGGGTGCGGGCTTCGGGGCGTGGACGGCCGGGATGATCGGCATCGCCGAACCGAACGCGCGACTCGAGCGATTTCGGGAGGCGATCAAGGAAGGCCAGATTCTGATCATGGCCGACGTGCCGGCATTGCGAGAGCAGGAAATCGAGCAGATGATCGCCCAGCATTTTCCGAAGGCGGATCTGGAGGGCGGCGAGCCTACGTCACCGGTTTTTCCCTGACACGCGGAAACCGGCATGCCCGGCGCGTGGAGCCGCACCCGCATCGAGCGGGTCGGCAGCAGGCAAGGGTGAAACCGGCATCCGTCGGTTCAGAAGATTTGTCGGAATACTTAATTTGCCCCGGCGTGCCGGCACGAGGACGATTCCGTGACGGCCCCTGCCCTTTTGGCGTTGCATGCAGTCAGATGCCCGTGACCGCGCAACGCCACGGCCTCCGTTCCCATGTCGCGCCGCCGACACCCGCCGCACGCCGATCCTGAACGGAACACCGTACTGCCATGCGACGCGCAGGGTTTTTGCACCTTGCGTTGCCCCCCATATCTGCCATTCTGAATCGAATAGTCGACGTATTTTCGACGCGCGTGGCGCGTGCTGAACCCGAGTGCCGAAGCTGAATTGTCAGCAAGGAGGTCGTATGGAACTGCACATTCAATCGCACCATTGGCAACGGCGCATGCCGGACTGGCTCGCCGCGGCCGTGGCCGGGCTTGCCGGGGGCGCCCTGGTGATCGTGCTCGAATTCTTCTGGTCGACCATGGTGCTCGATGAAAGTCCGTGGCAGCCGACCCACAAGATCGCGGCGATGGTGATGGGCCGTGGCGCGCTCGAACAGATGTCGGTGTTCAGCTTCAGCATCGTGGGAGTGGCACTGCTGTTGCACTACGTGCTCGGCGCCATCATGGGGATGATCCTCGCCGCGATCATGGCGCCGTTCCGCTTCGATTCGAGCGTCGGGATGGAGGCCGTCATCGGGCTGGCTTTCGGGATCGTCGCGTACGTATGGAACTTCTACGTGATGACCGCCGTGTTCCCGTGGTTCATCTCGGAGCGGGGATCCGGACCGTTGCTGGCCAACCTGCTGTTCGGCGTGGTCACCGCCGTCGTCTACGGCATGCTCGAACGGCGCAAGCAGAACGCGATGCACTGACATGCCGTTGCTTCGCGCCGCGCGGGACGGCTGCCTCGACAACTCACGCCGGAGGCGGCCGTTTTGCATGTTGTCGCGGCAGGTGACGCCGTCCGTGGTGCGACGCGGGTATGGGGTGCTTCCCTCCTTCCTCTTGCGCTGCCTTGCGCGATGCAAGGCAGCAGACTACCTTTTTCTTTAGAGCCGCCGACGCCGCCTGGCGAATCGGTCCTGGTGGATTGCCGGCAAACAATCGTACGAAATTCGGCAAGGCGGCACGACGATGCCCGGAGCGCCGGTTGGCGGCTCCGGCGAGTGACGCGCGGCGAGGCGGCCCATGGTGCTTGCGATTGCCCTGATCGTGATCATCGCGTTGGCGGTGGGGTTTCACTTTGCCAGTCCCTGGTGGATCACGCCGATCGCGTCGAACTGGGTGCGCATGGACGACATGCTGACGATCACGCTCGTCATCACCGGCGCGTTCTTCATCGCCATCAACCTGTTCATCGCGATCGCGCTGATGCGCTACCGCCACCGCGGCGGGCATCGCGCGGCCTACGAGCCGCACAACAGGCGGCTGGAATGGTGGCTGATCGGCCTGACCGCCGTCGGTGTCGCGGCGTTGCTGGCCCCCGGTCTGTTCGTCTATGCGGACTACATCCGGCCGCCGCGCAACGTGCTGCAGATGGAGGTGCTCGGCCGCCAATGGCAATGGCGCTTCCGCTTCGCCGGCCCCGGCGGCAAGCTGGGCACGACGGACGTGCGCTATATCGGCAGCGACAATCCCTTCGGCCTGAACCCCGCCGACCCCAACGGCCGCGACAACTACCTGATCGAGACGCCCGAGGTCCATCTGCCGCTGAACCGGCCGATCCAGGTCCTGACACGGTCGCTCGACGTGCTGCACGACTTCTATGTCCCGCCGTTTCGTGCACGCATGAACATGGTGCCCGGCATGGTGACGACCTTCTGGTTCACGCCGACCAAGGCAGGCCGTTACGACATCCTGTGCGCGCAGCTTTGCGGTGTCGGGCACGCGGGCATGCGCGGCGTGGTGGTGGTGGAAGACGATGCAGCGTTCTCGCGCTGGCTCGCGCAGCAGACCACCTTCGCGCAGCGGCAGCAGGCCAAGGTTCAGGCCGCGGCGGCAACGCCAGGCGGCAGCGCGCAGGCGCTTGCCGACCAGGGCAAGGCGCTCGCCGCGGCCAAGGGCTGTCTCGCCTGCCATACCGTGGACGGCAGCCCGCGCGTGGGTCCGACCTGGAAGGGCCTGTACGGCAAGACCGAAACGATGGCCGACGGCAGCACCGCGAAAGTTGACGACGCCTATCTGCGCGCCTTCATCCGCGATCCGGCGGCCCGCGTCGTGAAGGGCTATTCGCCCATCATGCCGCATTTCGACCTGAGCGATCAGGAGCTGACCGCGCTGGTGACCTACATCGAATCGCAAGGCGGCCCGGCTGCCGGCAGCACGGCCAACCGCCAGCCCTAGCGGAGCAGACGCAATGCCCTACGCGCACCTCGACCACGCCCCGAAAAGCTTCTGGACGCGCTACGTCTGGAGCCAGGACCACAAGGTCATCGCCGTGCAGTATGCGCTGACGGCCATCGCCATCGGCCTGGTCGGCCTCGTCCTGTCGGACCTGATGCGGTTGCAACTCGGCTTTCCCGGCAAGTTCAGCTTCATCGACGCCAACCACTACTACCAGTTCGTCACCATGCACGGGATGATCATGGTGATCTACCTGCTGACCGCGCTGTTCCTCGGCGGCTTCGGCAACTACCTGATCCCGCTGATGCTGGGCGCGCGCGACATGGTGTTCCCGTTTCTCAACATGCTGAGCTTCTGGGTCTACCTGCTGGCCGTGCTGGTGCTGGTGGCGAGCTTCTTCGTGCCGGGCGGGCCGACCGGCGCGGGCTGGACGCTGTATCCGCCCCAGGCCATCCTGCCCGGCACGCCGGGCGTCGAATGGGGCATCGTGCTGATGCTCGTGTCGCTGGCGATCTTCATCGTCGCGGCAACCATGGGCGGCCTGAATTACGTCACCACGACGCTGCAGGCGCGCACGCGCGGCATGACGCTGATGCGCATGCCGCTCACGGTGTGGGGCATCTTCATCGCGACCATCATGGCGCTGCTGGCGTTTCCGGCGCTGTTCGTGTCGGCCGTGATGATGCTGCTCGACCGGACGCTCGGCACCAGTTTCTTCATACCGGCCGTGGTGTCGATGGGGCAGTCGCTCAAGCATGCCGGCGGCAGCCCGCTGCTGTTCCAGCACCTGTTCTGGTTCTTCGGGCATCCGGAGGTCTACATCGTCGCACTGCCGGCCTTCGGCATCGCGTCGGACCTCATCAGCACCCACGCGCGCAAGAGCATCTTCGGCTACCGGATGATGGTGTGGGCCATCGTCGTCATCGGCGCACTGAGCTTCGTGGTCTGGGCGCACCACATGTTCGTCGCCGGCATGGATCCGTACTTCGGTTTCTTCTTTGCCACCACCACGCTCATCATCGCCATCCCGACCGCCCTCAAGGTCTACAACTGGGTGCTGACGCTGTGGCGCGGCGATATCCACCTGACCGTGCCGATGCTGTTTGCCATCGGCTTCATCAGCACCTTCGTGCTGGGCGGGCTGACCGGGCTCTACCTCGGCAACGTGAGCGTGGACATTCCGCTGTCGAACACGTACTTCGTGGTCGCGCACTTCCATATGGTGATGGCCGTGTCGCCGATCCTGGTAGTGTTCGGCGGCCTCTACCACTGGTATCCGAAGGTGACGGGCCGCATGCTCGACGACAGGCTCGGGCGCGCGCACTTCTGGATCACCTTCCTCGGCACGTACGCGATCTACTTCCCGATGCACTATCTCGGCATCCTCGGCATGCCGCGGCGGTATTACGCGTACGAGGGCTACAGCTTCATTCCGCATTCGGCGCAGACGCTCAACACGTTCATCACCGTCGCCGCGCTGATCGTGGGGGTCGGACAGTTGCTGTTCCTGTACAACCTGGCGTGGAGCCTCGTACGCGGCAAGCGTGCCGACGGCAATCCGTGGCGGGCCACCACGCTGGAATGGCAGACGCCGCAAACGCCGCCGGTGCACGGCAACTGGGGCGCCGCGCTGCCGGTCGTCTACCGTTGGGCGTACGAATACAGCCCGCCAGGACAAGCGGAAGACTTCGTCCCGCAAAACCAGCCGCCTGCGACGGCGCCTGCGCCTGAACCGGCCCACCCGACGCTTCAACCCGGCGAGGCACGCAAATGACCACGCTGCCGCGCGCCTTCGTTCCCGACACGCCACCGCCCGTCCTGCCGAATGCGAGCCGCGTCGGCCTGATCGTGTTCATGGCCGTGGCGACGGCCTTGTTTTCATTGCTGCTGCTCGCCTACGGCATGCGCATGCGCGAGCCCGACTGGCAGCCGATCCCGCATCCGGCGCTGCTGTGGTGGAACACCGGCGCGCTCGCGCTGGCCAGCGTCGCCATGCAGCGTGCCCGGCAGCTGACCGGGCATCGCGTGGCGTGGCTGGTGGGCGGCGGCGTGCTGGCCGCCGTGTTCGTGATCGGGCAACTGATCGCCTGGCGCATGCTGTCGGCGGCCGGGCAAACCGTCGTCGCCAATCCTTCCAACAGCTTCCTCTACCTGCTCACCGGCCTGCACGGACTGCACGTGCTGGGCGGGCTGGCGGCCTGGGCCGTGACGATCGCGCAGCGCCGGCGTGCGGATCCGTTCCGCGCCCAGCGCGCCATTTCGCTGTGCGCGCTCTACTGGCATTTCCTGCTGGCGGTCTGGCTCGTGTTGCTGGCGGCAATGTGGTGGCTCACCCCCGCGGTTGTCGCCGCCATCTGCGGACCGCTGTATGGAGCCGCGCCATGACCTCGCCCCCGCTCCCGCCCGAATCCGCCACCACCCCGCCCGCCGACGCCGGGCCCGACGGCTGGCGCGGCATCGTCACGGACTGGTCGGCCGACCGCGAAGCCTTCAAGGTGCCGTGGGGCAAGGCGATGATGTGGATCTTCCTGCTGTCGGACACCTTCGTGTTCAGCAGCTTCCTGATCGGCTACATGTCGGTGCGCATGTCGACCACGGCGCCGTGGCCCGACCCGTCCAAGGTGTTCGGGCTCACCGTGGCCGGCGTCGAGGTGCCCTTGCTGCTGATCGCGATCATGACGTTCACGCTGATCACCAGCAGCGGCACCATGGCGATGGCCGTGAATTTCGGCTATCGGCGCAATGCCCGGCGCGCCGCCGCGTTGTTGCTGGCGACCGCGCTGCTCGGCGTGACCTTCGTGTCGATGCAGGCCTTCGAATGGACCAAGCTGATCGTCCATGAAGGCATCCGCCCGTGGGGCAACCCGCTGGGCGCCACGCAGTTCGGCGCATGCTTCTTCATGATCACCGGGTTCCACGGCTTTCACGTGACCTGCGGCGTGATCTACCTGCTGCTGATCGCACGCAAGATCCTGCAGCCGGGGTTCACCGAGCACGGCAACTTCCAGATCGTCGAGATCGCCGGCCTGTACTGGCACTTCGTCGACCTGGTGTGGGTGTTCATCTTCGCGCTGTTCTATTTGTGGTGAGGCAGGCCATGGACCACACCGATCCCGCCGATCGACCCGACGCCGCGCACGGCCAGCAGCACCCGATCGGCATCTACCTGAAAATCTGGGGCCTGCTGTTCGTCCTGAGCACGTTGTCGTACCTGGTCGACTACTTCAAGGTGCAAGGCGTGGTGCGCTGGGTGCTGATCGTCGTGCTCATGATCGCGAAGGCCGGGCTGATCGTGTCGATCTTCATGCACATGATGTGGGAGCGTCTGGCGCTGGTGTACGCGATCCTGATACCGCCGCTGTGCCTGCTGGTGCTCATGGTGCTGATGGCGGCCGAAGCGCATCACACGTTCGGCATGCGGGCGCTCTTCTTTCATTGATCGCGTCGCCGGTTCGTTCTTCCGGCGGCGAACGCTTCGGATCACGTACGATCCGGCTCTGCGCGAGGAGGGGGATGGGGACAACGCACGCCTGGCGCGTGCCCGCGTGCCCGCGTGCAGCCGAACGTTTGGAATTGGACGCTGGCCAGCACGCACACGTGTGTGACGAGAGGATACGCACTGCCGCGAGCAGCGCGCATCCCCCGGAGGGCGGCGATCAGTAGGCCGCCACCTTTTCGGTATTGCGTCGTTCCACGGACGTCCTGGATTTCGCCACTGCCGTGATGAACAACATGGTGGCGATGCCACCGGCGATCAGTGCCGGGTAAGCGGCCAGGATCTGGACCAGGGAATACTTCCAGCTCAACGGGCGCCCGACGCCAAGCATTGCCGCATAGAACCACGAGACGGCGGAAATCACGCCCGCGAAAATGGCAACCATGCGCCGTTCGAACGAAAGCTTCAGCAAGGATCCCGCTTTCCGCAATGCCGGCAGGACCGCGGAGTGCAGCGCGATACCGTTGAAGGTCAGCAACGCGACGATGCCGATCTTGGCCTGCAGCTTGGGATTGCCGAGATACCGGAGACCCTGGGTCCGCATGTCGAACGCAATGATCGCGATGCCGGTGATCCAGAGAATCGTCAGCGCCAACGTGACGGTGCGCTGCAGGCTGGCCAGATGAACCTGGGCAGGATCGGTAGGCGCGTCGGTATCCAGCAGTTGCCTGACCATGGCAATGTCGCTGGTCAGCACGAGACCAATCGCGACACAGCAGGCAATGAGATGAACATAGACGATTCCCATTCGTACGAATTCCATTTTCTGTCCTTTATCGGCGCGGTGCGCAAAGTTAAGTTGTACCGTCGTGAATCTGGGCGAATTCCGTCGATACATATTTAGGATTGCGACGCAAACATCAAAATTCGATCATGGATTCCGCTATCAAGCTGGCTCCAGTTCGGCATGACATGAACAACGTGGTGAGCCCATTCCGGTGCGTCCGGTCGCAACGGGCTGAATGCAGTCGAACCGACACCCATCGCGAGTTCGACCACTTGATCAAGCCCGCACGGCGTGCAGACTTGTAGTGTCGGATGGCTGGCCATCCGGGTATCCGGCATGCGTGACTTGCAGATTGAAAGGTCGCCCGACTGCCGGATGCTGCTGGGCGACGGGCAAAATTTAAAACAGCGAGCCCTGACGAATCAACCCGAGTTGTTACGAAATGCAAAGGACGTAACGAGCGCTGAATGCGCCGAGAGAAGGGTCGGACCGGGCGCAATTTCTGCTGATACGGAGTATGCGGAATTGTTCTGACCTGGATTCCGGAACTGATTGACGGGTCACGTCTTTTTACATTTGAGCGGTAAATAGTAAAGGGGTCGCAGTTCGCAGTGCATATTGCGAAACTTTCATATGTTGAATAGGGAAATTCTCTGTCATTCGGGATATTGTCGAGCATTGATTTTCTCAGACGAAACGCCAACGGCATCGGGCGTTGATGCACCGATCAGTGCCTGAAAATCCGCGCGGGTTTCCGAGAGATCTCTCGTCTCTTCCTTCGCATTACGCCGTCTGGCGGGGCTGAGCGTCAAACCGGCAGTGACGGCGGAGACACCGACCGGGTCGACATGACCAAAATCGGATGGCCCGAATTTTTTAGGGTATGGTTCCGCAATAAATCGAAGCAGATCGCGCGATCGGCCGAAAGAATATTTTTGACGACTGACAGGAAGTAAAAATCGCGGACGTCAAAAATCAAAAATACCCTGATTACCCGAAATCAAAACCATGCCTTGCGAATACCTTTCGATCAAGGCCGAGAAATCCCGCCGGATCGAGATTCGTCGATGGCGGCTGAGGAAGTCGAGCCTCATTCGCAAAGCGCCGCTCATGCGTCGGTTTGAGCGTTCACCAAACGCCGCTGCAACGTGCTCGTGCGCGTCGAGCGCGGTCGCCCCTCGGATTGCCTTCTCCCGGCAGTCCCGTCGAATCCGGGAATAACCGTCGTGTGCTCACGGTATTGCAGGAAACACGAACCGGGTGACCCCTATGGACATCATCGACACGGCCCATGCAACGGATACCAAACAGGAATCGCCCGCGGTGCGCACACCGCACCGTGAATCGAAAGTCCGGATGCAATCCGTGCTGCGCGGTCTCCAGCTCGGATCGGGCGTGGTGCTGCTGACCTATCTCTTTCTGCACCTGATCAATCATGCACTCGGAATCTGGTCACTCGAACTCGCCGGACGCGGTCTCGTGCTGGCGTTGCGGCTCTGGCGCAGCGCACCGGGGACGTTCGTGCTGTACGGCGCGGCTTCGCTTCATTTTGCGCTGGCGTTGCACACGATATACGGGCGCCGCCACTGGACCCTGCCGCCCGCCGAATGGCTCCGCCTCTGGGCAGGCCTCAGCCTGCCGCTGCTGCTGATCCGCCACGCGGTGACAACCCGGCTCGCGTCCTCGCTCTACGGCTTCGAGCCGGACTACGAGCGTGTCGTCACCGTGCTGCTCACCAGCGGCACGCAGGGCCTGCAACTGGCCCTGCTCGCACCCGGCTGGATACACGGATGTCTCGGACTGTGGTTCCGGTTGCGCCATCATCCGTGGGCGTGCCGCGCCAAACCCGCACTGCTGGCATTCGTCGCCCTGCTGCCGTTGCTCTCCGCAGGCGGCTTTGTTCATATGATGCGGGTCGTCGAGGCGAAGGGCTCGCTGTATCTGCCCCCCGATCCGAAACTGGTTTCACACCAGCTCGCCCTTGACGCGTGGCGTCACTATCTCGTCACCCTCTACGTGTGCCTGATCATCGGCGCGTTGATCGCGGGCCTGTTGCGCAACCGCCTTGAACGTCGACGGTTGCAGAACGCGTGACGACGATCGGGAAGCTCCGGCCGAGCGGCGGCGGCCGGCACGCCTCATCCCCCGTCGATCAGGGTTGACGTTTGCCGCGACCACCGGCGGGTTTCCCGGCCGGCTTGCGTGAACCCGCAGCCGCCTTGCCGGCGGGTTTGCCGCGCGGCTTTTGCACGCTGAACGGACTACCGCTCAACACGCTCGCGCTCTTGCCCGCGGCGCCGGCACGCTGCCCCTCGGCCTTGCGCTTGCCGTCCCCACCTTGCGGCTTCGGCTTCTTGCCGGCCGCCGGCATGGCACCCGCCCCACCTTGCGGCACCTTGGGCTTCTTCGGCTTTTTGGGCTTCTTGATGATCTGCCCCGTCGCGCTGGTTTCCGGCACGCGGTGTTCGGCTTCGAAACCCGGCTCCTCTTCACGGCGCAGCGTCTGCCGGATCAGCGCTTCGATCGCGGCCAGCTGCGGAGCTTCATCGGCACACACCAGCGACACCGCCACGCCGCTGGCGCCCGCGCGGCCGGTACGGCCGATACGGTGCACATAATCTTGCGCGACGATCGGCAGATCCACGTTGATCACCAGCGGCAAGTCGTCGATATCCAGCCCGCGCGCCGCCACATCGGTCGCGACCAGCATCTGCACTTCGCGCGCCTTGAAGCGCTCCAGCGCACGCAGGCGCGCGGGCTGCGGCTTGTCGCCGTGGATGGTGTCGACCGCATAGCCGGCTTCATCCAGCATCGCCGCCAGGTAGTCCACGCCATTGCGGGTCTTGACGAACACCAGCGCGTGGTCCCAGTTGTTCTCGGCCACCAGGTGCATGAAGAGGTCGGGCTTGTTGCGCTTGTCCACCGGCACGACCCACTGCTTGATCTTGCTGGCCGTGACGTTGGGCGGGCTGACGCTGATATCGACCGGGCTGTGCAGAATGGTCGCCGCCATCGCGCGAATATCGTCGGTAAACGTGGCGGAGAACAGCAGCGTCTGGCGCCGGGCGGGCAACGCAGCAAAGACGGCGTTGAGTTCGCGCGCAAAACCCAGATCGAGCATCCGGTCGGCTTCGTCCAGCACCAGCGCCTGCACCTGATCGAACTGCACCGCGTTCTGCCGGTTGAGGTCCAGCAGACGGCCCGGCGTGGCAACGAGCACATCCACGCCCTTGCGCAGCTTCATCATCTGCGGGTTGATGCTCACACCGCCGTAGGCGGCCAGGAACCGCAGGTCGAGGCCCTTGCCATACGCGACGAAGCTCTGCAGCACCTGTTCGGCCAGCTCACGCGTGGGCACCAGCACCAGGACACGCGCACGGTTGCTGGACACCGCCGGCCCGTGTTGCACCAGCCGCTGCAACAGCGGCAGCGCGAAACCCGCCGTCTTGCCGGTGCCGGTCTGCGCCGCGGCCATGACGTCCTTGCCGCCGAGCACCGCGGGAATCGCCTTGGCCTGCACCGGCGTCGGTGTCTGGTAATTGAGGTCCTGCAGATTACGCAGCAAGGGATCGATCAGGCCTAGCGAGGCAAAAGACATGGACGTGTTCCGGGCTAAAACCGCAATTCTAGCCGTTACCGCCGCGGCGACCGCATCGCGCGGGCCGAACGCCGCGCCGCGCGATGCGGCGTCACCGGTCCTGTTTCGACCCGCCGCGCGTGAAAGGCTGCGGCCGCCTGCCCGCCGCCTGGCGATCGATCATCCAGCCGGGATAGCCGGCAGGCACCGCACTGACGGCATCAAGATGCGCGAGTTCGTCCGCGGTCAGCGCGACATCGGCCGCGCCGAGATTGTCTTCGAGCTGTTCGACCCGCTTGGCGCCGATGATGACGCTCGTGACATGCGGCTTGGCGAGCAACCACGCGAGCGCGATCCGCGCGACCGACACGCCTCGCGCGTCGGCGATGGCGCGCATCGCGGCAACGCACGGCCAGGCCCGCTCGAGATCGACCGGCGGAAAATCGAAATGGCTGCGCCGCGACCCTGCTTCGGCCGGCGCCCCGGGGCCGAACTTCCCCGAAAGCAGTCCCCCGGCGAGCGGCGACCAGACGAGGAGGCCCATCTGCTCGTCGATCGCGAGCGGCACCAGTTCGTGCTCGACGTCCCGTCCGGCGATCGAATAGTAGGCCTGCAGCGTCTCGAAGCGCGTCGCATGGAGCGCCTGGCTGAGCCCGAGCGCCTTGCCGATCTTTCCGGCGCGCCAGTTCGAGACGCCGACATGGCGAACCAGCCCCTGCCGCGTCAGATCGTCGAGCGCCCGCAGCGTCTCTTCGATCGGCGTGACGGGATCGTTCGCGTGTATCTGGTAGAGGTCGATGTGGTCGACCTGGAGCCGTTCCAGGCTTCTCTGCACGGAATCCATGATGTGGCCGCGCGACGCCCCCTGATCGTTGGGCTTCGGGCCCATCACGCCCGCCGTCTTCGTCGCCAGCACGATCTCGCCGCGCGGCACGCCGAGGTCCCGGAGCGCCTGTCCGACGAGGCGTTCCGACTGACCGAACGAATAGATGTCGGCGGTATCGATGAAGTTGATGCCCTCGGCCAGTGCGCGGGAAATCAGCCGGGTCGCGTCGTCCTGGCCGACCGCGCCGATCGACGCCCACATGCCGGCATCGGCATTGCCGCCCAGCGTCATCGTGCCGAGACACAGCTCGGAGACATACAGGCCCGTGCGGCCCAGTTGCTTGTATTTCATGGCCGTTTCCTCATGGTCGGCTGGAACGCATGCGGTGGCGTCCGGTCAGGCGCCCCGCACGCCGGGATGTCAGCTGATTCGCGCGTGCCCTGCCCGAAACTGTCCGGCGATCGTTGCGACGCGTGCGCCATAGCGGCGTGCCGTCTCGAGATCCCCCGGCGACATCTCGTCGGGCGACGCGTCGGCCGGCGTCTGCGCCATCGGCGCGAGATAGGAGCCCATGCGATTCAGGTCGTCGCGCATCGACGCCTTCAGGTTCGCCGGCTTGATGTCCATGCTCACCCAGACACCGCCGTGCTGCCCGGCGAGCAGCACGAAGTATTCGAGCGTATTGAGCTTGTCGCCGTTGACGCTCGCGCTATTGGTGAAGCCGCCGAAGATCTTGTTGCGCCACCGGCCGTCGAACCAGGCCGTCGACGATGCGTCGGCGAACTTCTTGAACTGCCAGCTGGGGCCGCCCATGTAGGTCGGCGAGCCGAACAGGATGGCGTCGGCGCCCGCGAGCGTGTCCCACGCGTCCGGCGCGATGTTTCCGTCGGCGTCGATTGCGACGAGGACGGCGCCGGCGCCCTCGGCGACAGCCGTTGCCATACGCCGGGTATGCCCATAGCCGGAGTGGTAGACGACGGCCGTCTTAACCGGTGCGATGTGTTGTGTCATGGTTGCGCCCTTTCGTTCAGGTGGTCGTCGGGAGACGACATCGGAAAGCACTCTACTGAGTCGCAATTGAGTTATAAATGACGGCCGATTGAACGTTCTGTTACTCGCCGAGTGAACAATGCAAAACCTCGATGCGCTGTTGATCTTTGCCCGTGTCGCCGAAATGACGAGCTTCACGCGGGCGGCCGAAAGCCTGGGCATCCAGAAGGGACGTGTCTCGATGGTGATCCGTCGACTCGAGCGCGACGTGGGCGTTGCACTGTTGCATCGGACGACGCGGAGCGTGCAGCTGACCGAGGACGGACGCGCGTTCTATTCGCGCGCACGGGACCTGCTGGCCGAAGTCGAGGAATTGCAGTCGATGTTCTCCGGCAACGGCACGCGACTGCGGGGAAGATTGCGCGTCGACATGCCGACCGAACTGGCCCGCAGTGTCGTGGTTCCCGCACTCCCGCAACTGATGGCCGCGCATCCGGAGCTGGAACTGGAGCTGTCGAGCACTGATCGGCGTGTCGATCTCGTCCAGGAAGGCTTCGATTGCGTGATCCGTCTGGGCCCGATCGTGGACGAGACGCTGATCGCGCGGCCGCTGGGCCGGCTGCGCATGATCAATGCGGCGAGCCCCGGCTACCTGGCGCGGCACGGCGTACCGCATACGCTCGACGATCTGCTCGGCCAGGGACACCGGATGGTCCACTACACGCTGACACTCGGCGCGCGTCACCCGGGATGGGAGTACCCGAACGGCAACGGCTATGCGTCGCTGCCGCTGCCGAGCGCGATGCAGGTCAACAGCGTGCAGACCTATCACGCTGCCGGGCTGGCCGGCATCGGCTTGATCCAGGCCGGATATTCAGGGGTCGCGGCTCACATCGAAAGCGGCGCGCTGGTGGAGGTGCTGCCCGATCTGCGCCCGGAGCCGCTGGCCGCGTGGCTCGTCGTGGCCCATCGGCGCAATCTGTCGCCGCGCGTTCGGGCGTTCATGGACTGGATCGAGCGGGTGCTGGAACCGTATTTCGACTGAGGGCGGCGCGGCGGATCGGCTCGGGGGGGCATGGCCCGTGGCCGGGAAACCGATGAGGCTGCTCACGCGGTTGGCCGGGCCGCCGACATGGGGCGCCTGCAAGCTGCGCCGTAACCGGCGACCTCGCGTCGTGACGCCGCAGCTAATCCTTCGGCGCGGGCGGCAGAGGAATCCAGTGCGTGTACGCCGACTGCAGCAGCGCGACGTCGTCGAATCGAGCGACGACCGCAAATCCTCGTGAATCCCACGCCAACACATTAGACGCCGAGTCCGCATCCTGACGCGTCGGGCGGTGCTGATCCGCCGGAATCCAGTTCTGGCCCTGACGTGCCCCCTGCCATCCATCCCAGGCGGCCGCCGCACGTGTTCCCCTGACGTAGCCGCCCTGGTCCCGAACGCGATAGGCCAGGTCGGCGCGATATTCCACCGGCGTGTCGCGGAACCACCATTGTTCAAAAAGCTCTCTCTCGGTGCTCACCGACTTCTCCAGTGACGCAGCTTCAGCTTGAATCCGCGGCCGCGAATTCGGCTACGCCCAGCACCGTGCAATTCGCGTTCCTGCGGCCTCGCAGGCTGACTTCGTCGCCCATCAGGCCGAATCGGACTGCCCTCGGCGCGGCGCGAGTCCAGCTTGCCACCCCGTCAGCATATCGCGATGTGCCGCAACGATGCTGTGCGGCACGCGGCATCGTCGTCATGGATAGCGCCATGAGTCGAAGTCGCTTGCTGGCTACCATGCGCCGAACTTCGCTTGAATGTCAAAGCATCGACACGTTCCCGATTTGGCACGAAGCGCAGCGAAATCACGCTCCGGTCAAGTCGATGCCGCGGGGATGGCAGTCGCAAAAGTCAAAGGTACTCACGGAGTACGAATTGCCCATGAATCGACTGGAAACGTGGTGTTTATAGGCGAATTTGCCCGACCGTCGACGAGCATACTTGAGACCGCGACGACCATCCCGCACACGGCACCGAACTTCAGCTTTCCCGTGCGTCGGACCGCACGAGACTCGCCCGCACCTTGACGTCAGAGGGTCATCAACAATCGCAACTGGTGTTCGGTTTCCGTTCCCTTGACCAGCGCATAACATCGCGTCTCCCGTCGCTCGATCGCAGAAAGGCCTTCAGCATCGGAGAAGGTGTTCCATGCGACACCGTCGATACTTGCCCATTCTCCGCGGGTTCGCGCAAAGGCCCGCAACAGCGGACTGGCTTCACGGCGCAGAACGACACGGTCCGCATTCAGCACACAGGTCGACCAGCCACCGCGGAGGATCAGGTAACAGGGTACCGAACGGTGATCAATTCTCGTGAGCACAGTTGTTTCTTCCATTTTCATCGCGACGAGGTCCAACGGTTCGCATTGCAGACGAAGTTATCGACCCGATCGAAGCGTGCGCGGCCACGGCCGGATGGTGAAGCCGGCCGGATCGCGACACATCCCGACGGCGGACGCTTCTGCTCGTGCGGCCCCGCACGGCAGCCCCGCTCGCGACAACCAGACAGGGAGGAGCCCATGCTCTTCAATACGACACGCTTCCGGATCGATCCGACGCCCCGCAGGGCCGATGGCGAGTACATCGCACATGCGAGAATCACCACGACGCTGCTGGACGGAGGTGAGAGAGAGGTGCATTCCAGCGGCGATCTGGCCGGCTTCGATGCGCGCGACGATGCGATTGCGTACGCGACGCAATGGGCGCAGGGATGGCTGGCCGCTCAATTTGGCTGAAGGCAAGAAGGCGGTGGCGCAGCTGTGGCTCGAGCGTCGGGCATCGTGGCTGCGTTACCGCCTGGGATGCTTCATTTCCTCGGCTTCCATCGCGGCGAGCCGCTCTTCACTCGCAGATACGGATTCCATGGCTTCGTCGATCGAAGTCAATGCATATTCGCAGGCCAGTTTCACTTCTTCAACGATAGTCTCTGGCTGCTCGTCGTCGCCAGGCGGCGGGGAAAGCATGTCTGCGAGCATCATGGCCAACTCGGGGGTGTCCCATGGTTCGCCCTTTTGCGCCTTCTTCTTTATATAGTGCCGGATTTCCGCGTCTTGCTCGGGCGAGAGTGGAAGGTGTCGAAACGTGTTGCCTGGGTTAGCGTCAATCATGTGTTGCTCCGAAATTCGAATGCGACTCCCGTGGGCTGCTCCCTGCCATGCGCGTGCACCCGGAACAAGACGAGAACGAAGGAGCAGCTTCCTATTTTCGGCAGCGCGAATCCTGAATGCGTTCGAGGCGCACCAAAAGCTCGTCCACCTGCAGTGCGAGGACCTTGCTTCGCTCGGATTGTGTGCGGAGCTTGTCGAGCTTGACTCTCCAGTACGCGGGATCGTTCACGGACGATCGGTTGATGAAGGCGTGTTGCGCTTGCTCGAGCAGCCCGACCGATCGTCTGATATGGGCCAACTCGCGTTCCGCGTCGCAGTACCAGCTCATGTTTGCCGCCTTCTGATCATGATTTTCATCCTGGTTGCTGCACGGCGCGACGCGCGTACCGATCATTTCTTCCTGCCGCTGCGCGGCGGCCGGCCGGCATGCTGCCTGCGTCGTCCGGCCGCGGTACCGCATGCCGGGGATCGGTACGGCGACGTAAGCCCCCTCGGCCGGCACGCTGTTCCCGCCGTTCTTCTAGTACATCTTGCGGGGCGGCAACATGCGCTTCGCCCGCAAGCGCTGCCGGGCAACGGCACTGGCTTTTTTCCGCTTGCGCTCCGTCGTGGGCTTTTCGTAGCTGGTGCGACTGCGCAACTCGCGAATCAGCCCGGTCTTCTCGATACCGCGCCGGAAGCGCCGCAGCGCGACATCGATGGGTTCGTTGATCTTCAGTGTGATGGTTGTCATGTAATGCCTGTTGGAAAACGTTCGAATAAAACTAGCCGAGTCGTGTCATGACGGTGCTCGCTATCGCGTCGGATTCGAACTCCGAATACCCGGCTCCGATCGAAAATGCGCGCACCGCCGCGAACATCTGCAGCTCTTGTTGATGGCACCGCGCAGAATGGGTCATTCCAGCGGGCAGGACAGCATCGCTCCGAGTGAGCTTGCACCGCCGGACCAGATCGAGAAGCTCGTCGACGATCATTTCGCCCTCCAAATTGATGGCAAGTCACGCTGCCATGCTGATGGCAAGTCACGTTGCCATGCGAGTCGTGTCAGAGGGCGTCCGAAAAGAAGGCCAGCTTTTCGCGATCGTCGTCAATGACGCGCTCGGCATAGCGCAGTGACGCACGCCGTGCGTCACCGGCCGTGTCGAACGGGCCGTCGCCGACGAGCCTGAAAGTCTGGCTCTGCGTCAGCGTGTCGGTGGTGCCGCGAAGACAAATCTTGACCGCTGCATCGAAGCCGGCCTCGTAGTTGTGCGGCAAGCCATCCAGCGCAGGCACGTGCGGGTAAATCAGTGGATAGATCTCGAATCCACGGTAGATATGCATGCTCATCATGAACTCCTGACGATCGCTTCTCGGCGACTCGCAAGGACGAGCGTAGGCAGCCAGCATCGCCTGATGCATGGCGCGACGGGTCGTGGTGAAAGGGACAAACGTTGCGCGCGAGGCAATGCGCGACGCAACACGGTGGCAGGTGGAGGGCGAGCGGTCGAACAGCAAAAGGAGGCTCGAACGAAACCATCATACGCGCATCGTCGATCGGGTGTCCATCTTATTTCGACCGCAACGAGGCAGATGACGAAGTGCGTTGTCGCGCCGTGATCGCGGCTCACCCCATGCCGTCGTGCCCTCGTTCATCGAAACGCTTTCGCCGTGGCGAGTCGACCAGATGAAGACCACGCCGATCACCGTCGTCGACGAGCATCTTCCCGGCGACCGGACTTTTGCATCTCCACCATCTTCCGTCAGTCGACCGAATACAGAAGCAACTTCGCCTAATGCAAGCCGCCGAGGCATGCACGCACCCGTTCATTGATCCGACGATAGCGGACAGCCGTGGCCACCCCGACTCACGCCGCCGAGCATTCGCCGGCGGCGGCGTTCGATCCGGCGTTGACGGCTGCAGCCAGCGCGGCGATCCGCTCGGCGCGCAACAGCACCGGCCGATCGACCATCTTCCCGTCGACCGTCACCACGCCGCCATTCGAATCGCGCATCGCATCGAGCACCCGCCGGGCCCAGCGCGCTTCGTCGTCGCTCGGTCGAAAGCATCGGTGCACGAAGCCGATCTGCTTCGGATGGATGCACAGCTTCGCGCCGAATCCCAACTGCATGCCGTTGAATGCATCGCGCGCGATACGCTCGCCGTCATCGATATCCGGCGTCACGCCGTCGACCGGCGATTCGATCCCGGCCACCCGCGAGATCAGCACGAGTTGCGAGCGGAAGTGATTGAGCGAAACGCCATCGTCCGACATGCCCATGTCCGCGATGAAATCGAGCGTGCCGAACATCAACCGCTCGACGTACGGCGCTTTCGCGACATCGAGCGCGTTCCACATGCCGTGTGCGCTTTCGATCAACGGATAGACCGGCACACGCCGGCGCGCGAGCGCAACGGCAGCGCACACGTCGTCGGCACGCTCGGCCTTCGGCAGCACGATACCGGCCACGCCCTTCAACGCGCCGAGCGCGGCATCGGCCTCGAACCATCGCGTGTTCCGCGCGTTGATCCGCACGAGCACCGGATGCTCGGGCGAAACCCACGCCGCTATCGCATCGCGCGCCGCCACTTTCGCCTCCGGCTCGACGGCATCCTCGAGGTCGATGATGATCGCATCGGCGCCGCTTGCGAGCGCCTTGTCGAAGCGCTCCGGCTTGCTCCCCGGCACGAACAGATACGACTGGGCCGGCGCCCCGCGGCCACCGCCGGCGCGCATCGCGGCATCAGACGGCATCGACCACCTCCGGAACCCGTTCGAACAGATCGCCGACGAGGCCGTAGTCGGCCACGCTGAAGATCGGTGCTTCCGGATCCTTGTTGATCGCGACGATCACCTTCGAATCCTTCATGCCGGCCAGATGCTGGATCGCACCCGAGATACCGACCGCGATGTACAGCTGCGGCGCGACGATCTTGCCGGTCTGGCCGACCTGGTAGTCGTTCGGCACGTAACCGGCGTCGACTGCCGCGCGCGATGCGCCGAGTGCGGCGCTCAGCTTGTCGGCCAGCGGCTCGAGAACCTTCGTGTAGTTCTCGCCGCTGCCCAGGCCGCGGCCGCCCGACACGATGATGCTCGCCGACGTCAGTTCCGGACGGTCCAGCTTCGTCACTTCACGGCTCACGAACTGCGACTTGCCTGCGTCCGCCGCGGC